>JANOYK010000262.1:0-3029 GCA_031428855.1 Burkholderiales bacterium
GGATTCAGCATGTCACTTCTCCATCGAGATGCGCCATCCTGGACCGATCGGAATCAACGTAGAGTTAAGCGGTGCGCCGCTTTGCGCCGAGTCCGCTTGAACGCCGTGTTAGACCAGCCGACATCTTGGCAAACTCAACTACTGAACGTAAGGCGGCATTGACTGACGCTGAATCAGGAAAAGATTTGGCTAAGTCAGGCTCAACAAGCACCAGATTCGAGCCTTCAGCTTTCAGGCGGCCGGCATAACGTCCGCGCGCTGCTTTGGAAAAATCAAAATCATATTCTGGGCGCATATCGTCTTTCAATTCACTTGGTGTTTTAGCTTTCATAGCGTCTTCTCTCTTTGTTGGTTGCTACTCGGGCACTAAAAATTCGGATTGTGCCGCCTCGTTCGGTGTGGCAGACCACCAGCAATTTCCCGTCAATCCCCAGCCCGTAGGTGATTAACCGGGCCTCGCCTTGGGAATGGTCCGGGTCAGGAAATGTTGCTGATAGATCGTCCTCGAAGGCTCGCGCCGCTGCCTCGAAGGAAACACCGTGCTTTCGAAGATTGATGAGCGCTTTTGCGCTGTCCCATTCAAATTTCATCGAACAATTCTAGCGCGTACCGATTGCTTACGCCCAACGTCAGAGTTCAGCAGTGCGCGAAGCGCGACTGTTGGAGCGCCCAGTTAAATTTCTCGCTGATCGAAATTTTCGAACCAACCTCACCTCCAGCCTGCACCCCAGCGCTTCCGCATACTTGGATAGGGTTGCCAGAGTGGGTGAATGCTTTCCGCTGCCAGACTCCATCCGCGCCACCGCAGACTGCGTGGTGCCTATTTTCTGGGCCACCTGGGCTTGCGTAAGTCCTTGAGACGCGCGGGCGTTTAGGAATTCATCCAGCAGAGAAAATTCGTCGCTCAGCTTTTCATATTCGGCCTTTACCTCGGCGTTGCCGAGCGCCTTGGTACGCAATTGCTTATGTGTCAACATCTTTCCACTCCTTCATGCGCTTGCGCGCGAGGGCCAACTCTTTGGGCGGAGTTTTGTCTGTCTTTTTCACAAACTGATGGAGCATGACAATATTTCGCCCTGCCAGAGTGCAATAAAACACCCGTCCAATGCCTTCACGCGACTTCAAACGCAACTCAAACAAACCTGCGTTCATCGCCCGCGTGTGGGGCATTCCCAAATCGGGACCAAATTCCACCATTCGATCGGTGCAATGAAAGTACCTTGCCAAAATTCCTGGTGGCAATGCGAGTACCTGCAACTGCAGTTTTTCATCGTGGTATTTGATTTCCCAGTGCATGCCGTGAATATAGCGTATATGCTATAAATTGACAATCCGAATGCGCTGGAATTGCGTGAAATTTAACGTGAAGATGTTTGGCGCACGCAGCGCGTCCGAACCAGTGAGCGCAACGTGGCGGCGTCGACGCAAAATCAGGCCAAGAGTGCGCTGCTGTTTTTGTACCAGGAAGTGCTCGGTGTGGAGTTGCCGTGGCTCGACGATATCACCCAGGCGAAAACGCCGAAGCGTTTGCCTGTCGTGCTCACGCGCGACGAAGCGGCGCGTGCGCTGGGGCGGGTGGCGTTTGCTTTTGATCCGGCGCGCGATGCAATTTTGCTCACTGCGGGCGACAAGGCGGGGGCGGATCAAAAGCGGTTCTACAAGTCGTTCCTTGCGGTGGCAGACGGAAGGTTTGATGAGCACGTTCAGTCATTGCGCCCGAAGCTGCGCCGCACTTGAAAGGAGCGTGATATGGCCAAGACCTTGAAGCACATGATGCGCGCGCTGCCGCCGGACGGACAGCGGCGCGTGGAGGAGCGCGCTGCGCAGCTCATCACGCTCGAATACGTGAGGCGCAGCGCGGCGCTGACCCAAACCGGCCTGGCGCGCAAGATGGGAGTGGGGCAGCACGCAGTCTCGCGACTGGAGGCGCGCAGCGATATGCTGGTTTCCACTCTGCGCCGCTATGTCGAGAGCGCAGGAGGAGAGTTGGATTTGCGGGTGCGCTTGCCGGGGCGGCGCAAACCGGTTTCGCTCAACGCGCTCGGTTGAGATGGCTGGGTGGCGAAGACAGAAAAACCTGACAAGGGCCGGACGAAACCAGTGTGGCGCCATGGGAATACGTTTGAAGTTTTTTTGGTGATGCCATAAAACCGTTGGTGCAAGCCATTGTTGAGCATCACACTTCCGAAACCGTTGGTACGAGCCACTGAGCAGGCGCCTACCTTTCGAAAATCATCCAAATCTATCCGGGGCGCGTGGCCGAGCTCACGTCCTTCTGCCCTACCTTTGTGCGGCCAACCACGCTTGGCCTGCGTCAGTGAGACGGCACTTCTGCAACCGGCTCTGTGGCTTGCCGGGAATCGTGCGTGCGAGCCATTCCGCATCGATCAAGGGGTTCAGGTAGTTGACCAGGAACGTTTCCCGATGACGAATGCCAACCAGAGTCTGAATTTCTTTTCCGCTTCTTGGCGTCTGGCAAAAGGCCAATACATTGGCCGTGACTTGTCCGGTGGCTTGTCCGGTGACTTGTCCGGTGGCGTCCGGTGTCACTGCCGATTTCGCAACCTGCGGCCGCCCCAGCGTCTGGATGAACTGCCCACCGCGCGTCTCGCCGCGATGACCCTGACCTACGCCGGAGAATGCGACTTCACCCACTCGCGCACGGCCTGGTTAACGCGCGTCTGCCAACCCTTGCCCGACGCCTTGAGCGCGGCCAGCACATCGGCATCGAAGCGGATGGTGGTGGGTACCTTGGGCGTCGTCACCCGCGGGCGGCCAATGCGCACCAAGGGCTTGACGGCTTCCCATTGCGCATCCGTAAAGGGAATCGCGTCGGGGTCAGACAGCGCCGCCGCCGTAATGATCGCGCCCTCTTGCGCAGTCGGGATGATGGTGCCGGGTTTAAGTTTTGGCATGGCGTTTTACCTCTCTGGGGTTGGCCTTGCGCAAGCTGACGACACGCCGCCCGTCGTCACGATCCACGCAGGCCACAAAGAACAGGCGCAGCCAACTTCCCCTCAATGGGCAAC
>JANOYK010000263.1:0-3028 GCA_031428855.1 Burkholderiales bacterium
TACGGCGTGTGTGAAGCGCTCGACGAAATGGACCGCAATCCCGCCCTGCGCATCGGCATCCTCACCGGCGCAGGCGGCAATTTTTGCGCCGGCATGGATTTGAAAGCCTTTCTCAAAGGCGAAATCACGCGCGTCGAAGGACGCGGCATCCTCGGCATTGCGATGACGCCGCCGAAGAAACCGCTGATTGCCGCCGTTGAAGGCTATGCGCTGGCCGGCGGCTTCGAATCAATGCTCGCGTGCGATCTGGTGGTAGCGGCACGCAATGCGCAATTCGGCCTGCCCGAAGTCAAGCGTGGCCTTGGCGCCGCCGCAGGCGGCCTGATGCGCCTGCCCAGGCTGATTCCACAACGCATCGCGATGGAAGCCGCGCTCACCGGCGACATGATCGCGGCAGAGCGCATGTATCAGTACGGCCTCATCAACGCACTGGTCGAGCCGGGGCAGGCATTGGAAGAAGCCAAGAAGCTTGCACGCCGCATCATGGCCAACGCCCCGCTCGCGGTGGCCGCGAGCAAGCGCGTGATCATTGAGCAGCGCGATTGGCCGATTGCGGAAATGTTTGCGCAACAGGAAAAAATCACCGGCCAGTTGATTCACTCGGCTGATGCGAAAGAGGGAGCCAGGGCGTTTGCGGAGAAGCGGCCCGCAGTGTGGAAGGGCGAGTAAATCTGGCAACCTGCCTGATAGCCTCTCCTACCAACGGTTTTAGAGGAATGGCCTTGAAGAACCGCACCCACCAAGGGCCGCAGAGCACCGTCTATTCAATTTTCTTGGTATGTACTCCACGCCGCCACAATCACTTGGGGCAACGCGCGGAGTAGAATCAAAGCTCTTTTGCGGAGTCAAGCCATGACTGACCTGGTAGCCGAATTGTCCCAACGGGCGCGCGAGCTTGCGCCCGAGGATCGAGCCCGCCTTGCAGAAGAACTGCTCGCCTCGATCGAGGGCCATCTCGAGCCGGAAGTCGATGCCGCCTGGGACGACGAAATCCGCAAGCGCATCGCAGAAGTTGAAAGCGGCGCCGTCAAGCTGATTCCCGCCGCCGAGGTTTTCGAAAGAGTCCGTCGCACGCTGCGGTGAAGCCGGTGACGATGTGGCGCTCCTGGCGACCCGTCATGCGCTGTACCTGGCGGCACGGGAGCGCAATCCGGCACGCTGGCCGGGCAGCACGTGCAACTAGTCGCCTATCGGTGCGGTGACGCTTAATCCGGAGCGGCACCCGGCAGCAACGCGCGCCCGGTTCTGCGGTGGCTACGTAGATGCGATAGATGCGGCGCAGTGCGCTCCCCATACCAAGCCTCACGACGCATCCACCACCCCCCCTTCCGGGATCACCAGCAGACCTTCCAACTTTACGCATACTCTGCCTTTGGCAGTTTGAACGAGGCGACAACTATCTTGACATTTACCGGTTCCAGCAATGCGCGCCCATCACGAAATTGTATGTTCATACCTACATTTTTCAATCTTTAGATTATGATTGTGGTAACGTATATACATTCATATAAATCAACGAGGTGTGACTGTGACCATCACGACCCTTTCAAGCCGTCAGTTCAACCAGGACGCTAGCCGGGCCAAAAAGGCGGCGCAAGCCGGCCCGGTCATCATCACCGACCGCGGCCGGCCGGCGCATGTTCTGCTGACCTTCGATGCGTATAAAAAAATGACCGGCGTGCGCACCAAGATTGCGGATCTTTTGGCGATGCCTGGTATCGAGGATGTCGACATTGCGTTTCCGAAATTGCGCGACCTTGCGCGACCGGCGGATTTTTCCTGATGTACTTGCTCGATACCAACGTTGTGTCGGAGATGCGCAAAATTCGCGCGGGCAAAGCCGATCCGCAAGTTGCCGCCTGGGCCGATAGCGTCGATGCGGATGATCTGTATCTGTCCGTGATTACGCATGAAGAGTTGGAGATCGGTTTGCTGTTGACCGAGCGGCGCGACCCGGTGCAGGGCGCGATGTTGCGTGCCTGGTTGCACAAGCATGTGTTCCCGGCATTTGCCGTGCGCACGCTGGCGGTTGACGTGGCGGTGGTTGAGCGCAGCGCCGCATTGCATGTGCCTGATCCGCGCCCGGTGCGTGATTGTTTGATCGCGGCAACGGCGCTGGTACACGGCATGACGGTGGTTACTCGTAATGTGATCGACTTTGAAACAACCGGGGTTGCCGTGTTCAATCCGTGGAGCGCGCGCTGAGTGCGCTCACTTCTGGATTGGGATCAGGCCGCCTTGAAGGGAACTTCTTGGCGGCTTTGTCTTTCTGGCGGCAGGATTTGAAGCTGCCGCTGCGGCGGGTTTTTGCTCGATTGCCAGGTTGATACGCCAGCGTGGTGATTGTGGTTTTCCGCGCGTGGCCGTTACGTGCCGGATACGCAATATTCACGCCGCAGTGCAACATGCAACGCTGCACATTGCGCCCCCGTCTTCGTTGACACCAACCACCCCACCGATTATTCTCTGCGCTGCTTTGTTTGGGCCTGTTCAATCTTTGGAGGAGCGTGCAGATGCTGTCGAAACAGAAGTCTTCGTTGTTGGGCCGCTGGACGCTTGCGTGCATCGGTGCAGTCGCCATCGCCGCCACGGGGGTTGCCACCGCGCAGCCCAAAAGTGCGGCGGGCCCGATCAAAATCGGCGTGCTCGCCCCCATCACCGGCCCGCTCGCGACGCCGGGCGCCGAGATGGTCGAGGGCCTGAAGATGTTTTGGGAGCAGAACAATTACACCGTGGCCGGGCGCAAGGTCGAGTTGATTATTGGTGACACCACCTGCAATCCGGATCAGGCGCTGACCCAAGCGCGGCGCATGGCGTTGCAGGAGAAGGTGGCGTTTTTGCTCGGTCCCTTGTGCGGGCATGAAGGCCCGGCTGTGGCGCAGGTGAGCAAAGAGACTGGCGTGCCGCTCATCATGGATGCGGCCGGCGCGGACACGTCGACCAAATGGGATCGCATGCCGACCGTCATCCGCACCTCGGTGTCGGCGAGCCAGATTGGCCATCCGTTTGGCGACTATCTCTACAAAGA
>JANOYK010000264.1:0-11398 GCA_031428855.1 Burkholderiales bacterium
CCCGCGCCCGCCGCAGCGGCATTGACACATCAGGCGCAGCGCGCGCGTGAACACGGTGCCAAAACATAGACCGGCGCGATAGCGGTTTACCCCACAGCACCACACCAACGACCGGCACCGCGCCAGAACACGGCACCACGCCAAGAACCGCTCGCACCAACGGTTTTGGCGGCAACCAGGCTGTGATCCGCCTGTACCAACGGTTTTGGCGGCATCTGCGGGCGGCACCTATACTGCTTTCAAATGCCGTGCGATTGCGCTCCAGAGCTGAACATCGCACAGGCGCCCGCACCCGCAGCGCTCAAGACCGGCCCGCGCCTGCGGCCGGCTTGGGGACCCGGCAGGCGCTGTAAGCCGGTCCGGGCGGGTCCGTCAGCGACGCTTCATCGCCTTTTAGTTCCAGCACCGCTGTGCCGTTGCTGAAGCGCCCCTCAGCTGCCGCGCCGGCAGCCTTGTCGAGCCGGAATTCACGCTCCGGCAATATCACCCAGGCCGCGCCGCCTTCGAGCATGCGCACATGCAACGCGCGTTTGCCGTCGCACACATAGGTGGTGGCATTGGGTGGCGGCCCCGGCTTGCGGCCTTGCGGGCCATCGCTGCCAAACGGCCAGAGACTGAATCCACCGCAGCCGGCGAGGAGTACAGGAACACACAGGAGTACGGGCAGGAGTACGGGCAGTGCGGCAGTGGAGGAACGGCGATGCATGGGTAATTTCACAAAAATAAGATAGAAGTGTCACGAGCGCGCATGTTGCCACAATCCCTATCCGTCCCGTCCGTCCTGTCTCCAGCGCCTGCCCCCGGCGCTACACTTCGGTCTGTGCAGCGCGGTCTGTGCAGCGCGGTCTGTGCAGCGCGGTCTGTGCAGCGCGGTCTGTGCGGCGCACTGGCGCAGGCGCACACCGGCCCACTCTGCCTCCGTCGTCACCCCATTACCCCACCACCCCGCGCAACGCCCCACCATCGACCTCGTTTGAAAGCTCCTCATTTTGCAAACACCGGATTCTCCCGTCCTGCGTGACATCGTTTTGGTTGGCGGCGGCCACAGCCACGTTGGCGTCATCAAACGTTTTGGCATGGCCCCGGTGCCGGGCGTGCGCCTCACCGTGATCTGCCGCGACACCCACACCCCCTACTCCGGCATGCTGCCCGGCTATATCGCCGGGCACTACGGCTACGACGAGGTGCATATCGATCTGCGCCGCCTCGCGCAATTTGCCGGGGCGCGTTTTTTCAGTGATGACGTCACCGGCATTGCGCGCAGCGCCGATGGTGGCGGCAAGGTACTGTGCCGCAACCGCCCGCCGGTGCCGTATGACCTGCTCTCAATCAACATTGGCTCGACACCGCACTTGGGTGAAGTGGCCGGTGCGGCGGAGCACGCGGTGCCAGTGAAACCGATATTTGAATTCAACCAGCGCTGGCTCGCCCTGCTCGAGCGCGTGCGCCAGCATGCAGGCAAGACGCGCATTGGCGTGGTCGGTGCGGGCGCGGGCGGGGTCGAGCTGACGTTGGCGATGCAGTTTCGTTTGCGCAATGAATTGGCCGCGCTCAATCGCAATCCGGATGAACTGGAATTTCATTTGTTTGAAGCCGGGCCGCAGATTTTGCCGACCCACAATGCGCGCGTGCGCGCCGCGTTTGCCCACACGCTGGACCAGCGCGGTGTCAAAGTGCATTGCGGCACGGCAGTGGCGCAAGTGGGAGCCGGTCAGCTCACCACGGCAGATGGCGCAGCGTTCAGCCTCGATGAGGTGGTGTGGGTCACGCGCGCGGGCGGCGCGGCGTGGCTGCGTAACACCGGTCTTGCGCTCGACCGTGAAGGCTTCATCGAAGTGAGCGATACGCTGCAAACCGTGACCGACCCGGCCATTTACGCGGCGGGCGATATCGCCAGCATGGTCAATCACCCGCTCGAAAAAGCCGGCGTGTTCGCGGTGCGCATGGGGCCGCCGCTGGCGGACAACCTGCGCCGCGCCGTCGAGGGGCGCGCACTCAAACCGTATCACCCGCAGCGGCGCTGGCTCGCGCTCATTTCCACCGGCGATAAATTTGCCGTGGCCTCACGCGGCTGGATCGGCTTCAGGGGCGCGTGGGTGTGGCAGTGGAAGGACTGGATCGACCGGCGCTTCATGGACAAGTTTGGCGAGTTGCCGGCGATGGACCCGAACGCGCCGGTGAGCACTGCGCCATCACCAGTCAAGCTCGATGCCGACGAAGCGGCGCAAGCGATCTCGGCGATTGCGATGCGCTGCGGCGGCTGCGGTGCCAAGGTGGGAGCGACGGTGTTGTCACGTGCGCTCGGTGCGCTCAATCCGATTGAGCGCGATGACGTGCTGGTCGGCCTCAAGGCACCGGACGATGCGGCCGTGGTGCGGGTGCCGCCGGGTAAAGCGATGGTGCATTCGGTCGATTTTTTCCGCGCCTTCATCGACGACCCCTACATTTTCGGCAAGGTCGCGGCCAACCATGCGCTGGGCGATATTTTTGCGATGGGCGGCGAGCCGCAATCGGCCACCTCGGTCGTCACCGTGCCGCCGGGGCTGGAGTCCAAAGTCGAAGACACGCTGTTTCAGATGATGTCGGGCGCGGTCGAAGTGCTCAACGCGGCCGGTTGTGCGCTGGTCGGCGGCCACACCGGCGAGGGGCGCGAACTGGCGCTGGGCTTCGCCATCAATGGACTGATCGACGAGAACCTCACCGGCATCACACGCAAGGGCGGCATGCGCCCCGGTGACGCGCTGATCCTCACCAAGCCGCTCGGCACCGGCACGCTGTTCGCCGCGCTGCCACTGCTCAAGGTGCGCGGGCGCTGGATCGACGCGGCGCTCGAATCGATGCTGGTGTCGAATGCGGCGGGCGCAAAAGTGCTGACCCAATTTGGCGCGACCTCCTGCACCGACTTGACCGGCTTCGGCCTGCTCGGCCATCTGGTCGAGATGACGCGGCCCTCGGGAGTCGATGCCGAACTCGATCTGGCCGCGATCCCGGTGCTCGACGGTGCTGAAGAAACCGCCGCAGCCGGCATCTTGAGTTCATTGCAGCCGGCCAATGTGCGTCTGCGCCGCGCCTTGCGCAATCAGGCGGAGATGGTGAACCACCCGCGCTACCGGCTCATCTTTGATCCGCAAACTGCCGGCGGTTTGCTCGCCAGTGTGCCGGGTGACAAGGTGGAGGCCTGCGTGGCTGCGTTGCGTGCGGCGGGCTACCGGCACACCGCCATCATCGGGCGCATCACCGCGCAGGGCGAGGCGCTCGAACCGGTCACGCTGCGCGGCTAAGCGGGCCAGCACATCGCGCTTTACCCGCGCGGTGTGCCGCTGACCCGTGACTGCTTATCCGTGATCGTTTGCTGGTGACCAATTACAGCGGCGTGATCTGAAGGTTGCGGAACTTGATGCCGCCCGAGCCGTGCTGCAAGCTGATCGGGCCGCGTGCGTGTTTGCCGTCGCGCACATCGACCGTGCGCGCGCCGTTCATCGACACTTGCAATTGCGTGCCGCGCGCGGTGATTTCCATCGTGTTCCAGCGTCCCACTGCCCACGGCATTGGCGACACTTCGGCAATGCCGACAATGGCACCGGTGCCAAACGCCTGGTTCGGGCGCTTGTCGAAAATATTGACCTCGTAAGAATTGCTGGCGGTAATCGTGGTGGGGTTGGACATGCGGATAAAAATGCCGCTATTGGTCTCCGCCTCGGACCAGAATTCGGCTGTCATATAAAAATTGCCATACGACTCTTTGGTCACCAAAAATCCATTGCCCTTGTCGGCCTGGATCATGCCCTCGGCCACGCGCCAGTTGGCGTCGCCCACTTGATTCCAGTTGCTGATCGATTTGCCGTCAAACATGACGATGGTTTTGGAAGCGTCCATGCCGAACGGCGCGCAAGCGGACAACACAGAGGCGAGCGCAGCAGAGGCAATGGCAAATACGGCGGAACGGCGATTCATGGTGGTCTCCTTGGAGGAAATGGCGGACGGTGCCTTGGTGCAATGGTGGCGGGTGAGATGGTGCGGTGACGCCGGCGCATGGTATCAACATTCAACGCTCGTCATTCACCCGGTGCATTCACCTGGTGCATTCACCTGGTGTATTCACCTGGTGTATTCACCCGGTGCATTCACCCGGTGCGCCACAGCGCTAATATTCAGCCTCGTCCATCAAGTCAGCCTCGTCCATCACTTCCGGAGAAACGCATGTCCCAACCGATTACCGGCGGCTGCCTGTGCGGCGCCATCCGCTACACCGTCAGCGAGCCAGTGCAAAACATCATCGCCTGCCATTGCGTCAATTGCCGCAAGGCCACTGGCGCAGGTGCCAGCCACAATGCGATTCTGCCGATGAGTGCCGTCACCTTCACCCAGGGCAAGACCAAAGTCTTCACCGATACCGCCGACAACGGCAACAAGCTGTACCGCCATTTTTGCGGCGACTGCGGCTCGCCCATCATGAGCCAGCGCGCCGCCATGCCGGAACGCACCGTGCTCAAGGCCGGCACCCTCGATGCGCCCGAGCAGCTCAAGATCACGATGGACGTGTGGACCCGCAGCGCGTTGCCGTGGATGCACATTGACCCCGCGACCGAGCACTTCACGCATAACCGCCCGATCCGCCCCTGAGGCGCTTGGTCTGAGGCGCTTGGTCTGAGGCGCTTGGTCTGAGGCGCGTGGTCTGAGGCGCGTCTGTCTTACACGCCTGAGACACGCGTAAGACAGACGCTCGCGCAGCGGGGGGTGCCGGCCGGCTGCTGCTTACTTAATGGCTTCCAGCCCGGCACGCGCGATTTGCGCATCCTGGTCCGAGTTGACGCCGCTGACGCCAGCGCCGCCAAGCCTGTGCGCCTGCAGCAGCCGCGCTGTTTTACAAGCGGCCATCGGCATGACAATGGCTCGTGCCAAGGGTTTCATCAGATAACCCTTTAAATAATGGCTCCCACCAACGGTTTCAGCCGGATGGCTCAGCGTGAAGCACCGTGTAACGCGCCGCATCACGCGCCTGTTGTCCACTGCCTGCATGCACGCACCGCCGAAACCGCGTAGCATCACCCTTCCCTCACCTTTCAAGAAACGGCATCTCTCATGGCCTCGACCGTACGTGACCTCGCAGAATTGATTTACATCCAGATGGCAGCGCGGGTGCCGCCGGATGCCGCCAAAACCGACGTGAAGGCGGCTGAAGCAATCGCCAAATTCAGCTTTCGCATGGCCGCTGCATTTTTTGAAGTGGAGCAGGAGATCCGCAGCGGCGGCTCCAACGTTGGCAAATACGAAGTGTCGATGGCCGATCTGGGAGGGTGACGGAGGTACCGGTTGTGCCTTGCCTTACCCTTGCCTTACCCTTGCCTTGCCTTACCCTTGCCTTACCCTCCCTCCGCCCTCCCGGGCAGTCTTCCCCGCAGTCTCTCCGGAGCGGCTGGTGCCGGCACCAGCGGTGCATGCAGCTCAGTGTGACTGCCGCCGCGCCGCCAGCACCTTCGACAGCATCAGCACCGGCACCACGCTGACCAGCACAATCGCCAGGCACGGCCATGCCGCTTCGCCCAGGCGTTCATCCTTGGCGAAGGTGTAGGCCGCTGTCGCCAGGGTGTCAAAGTTGAACGGCCGCAGCGCCAGCGTGGCCGGCAGTTCTTTCATGGCATCGACGAACACAAGCAACGCCGCCACCGCGAGGCTCTTGCCGGTCACCGGCACATGAACGCGCCATAGCGTGGCCCCGGCACCTAAGCCGATGGAGCGTGCGGCATCGTCCATCGACGGCGTGACCCGCGCCAAACCGGCCTCGACATTGTTGAACGCGACCGCGAGAAAACGCACCACATAGGCAAACACCAGGGCGGCAATGCTGCCGGTGAGCAGCAGGCCGGTGGAGACGCCAAACTGGGCGCGCATGAAACCTGCCAGCGCGGTGTCGAGCAGGCCGAGCGGCGCGAGGATGCCGACCGCAATCACGGCACCCGGCACTGCATAACCGAGCGCGGCGGCACGCGCAGTCCAGGTCAGGCGCGCATCAAGCCGCACCGCGTAGGCGATCACCAATGCGGCCAGCACGGCACACGCTGCGGCCAGGGCCGCCACCAGCACGCTGTTCCAGGCGAAGCTGCCAAAGCGCAGCCAGCCGATCGGGTCCAATGCGGGGTCTGATTGATGCAAACCAAGGCGCAGCAGCATCAGCACCGGCAACACGAAACCAAGCAACACCGGCACCACGCCGAGCACAATCCCGGCGGCGGTTTTCCAGCCGTGCCAGCGAAACACCGCGCCGCTGCTGCGCGCGCCTGCGGACGCGTAGCGCGCACCGCCGCGCTGCCGCCGCTCCAGCCACAGCATCAGCAAGGTGCAGCCGAGCAGCAGGCAGGCCAGGCGCGCCGCTGTGGCTTTGTCACCCAAACCAAACCAGGCTTTGTAGATGCCGGTGGTGAAGGTGTCGACACCGAAATACGCGACTGCGCCGAAATCGGCCAGCGTTTCCATCATCGCCAGCAGCACGCCACCGGCAATCGCCGGGCGCGCCAGCGGCAGCATCACGCGCACAAACGCGCGCCGCGCCGACATGCCGAGCGTACGCGCGGCTTCAAACTGGCTCGCGCCGCCGCTGGCAAAGGCGGCGCGCACCGGCAGATAGACATACGGGTAGAGCACCAGCACAAACATCAGCGCCGCGCCGGGCAGCGAGCGCACCTCGGGAAACCAGTAGCCGCGCGCCCTCCATTCGAGGCCGTCGACGCCGATCAGCGCGCGCAGGCCGCTTTGCAGCGGGCCGGAGAATTGCAAAAAATCGGTGTAGGCATAGGCAATTACATAAGCCGGCAGCGCCAGCGGCAGCGCCAGCAGCCAGGCCACGGTGCGCCTGCCAGGGAATTCGCACATCACCGTGAGCCAGGCCGAGCCGACCCCCACCAGCGTGACCCCGAGCGCGACCAGCAGCACCAGCAGCACCGAGTTGGCGGCGTAGCGCGCAAGACCGGTGTCGATCAGATGCGCCCAAGTGCCGCTGGCGGGGGCCGGCTCAGCGCCGCCTGCACCCCAGCCAAGCGCGAGCGCCAGCACCGCCAGCAGCGGCAACAAGGTGACGCTGATGACGGCCAGAGCGGGCCAGCCGGCCGGTTTGAGCGCTGTGAAAGAAGCCATTTGACAACTGACGGACGAGTAAAAAACTGGCCTGCGCCAGAGGAGAAAATCGCTTGGTCAGGGGCATTGAGCGGGTAAATGAAAATGGGAATTATAATCAGTTAGATGGACTTGACTGCCTCCACCGCTGCTGCCTCCGCTGCGGCCTCCGCTGCGGCCAGCGCCGCCACCACCGCTGCTGCCGCCGCCGCTGCGCCCCCGTTGCTCGAACTGCGCGCCGCTGCGGTCCGCTATGGCCGCATCGACGCCGTGCGCGACCTGTCGTTTCACTTGATGCCGGGCGACATCGGCTGCCTGCTCGGTCCTTCCGGCTGCGGCAAAACCACGGCCCTGCGCGCCATCGCCGGGTTTGAGCCGCTCAGCGGCGGCGCGGTGATCCTGAACGGCCAGACCATCAGCACGCCCGCCCGCAACACCGCCCCAGAGGCGCGCGGCATCGGCATGGTGTTTCAGGATTACGCGCTATTTCCGCATTTGACGGTGGAGCGCAATATTGATTTCGGGCTGGGGCGCGATGCGCCGGCCAGCCGTGCGGCGCGCGTGCGCGAGTTGCTTGAACTAACCGGCCTTGCGCCATTCGCGCACAAATTTCCGCACGAACTATCAGGTGGGCAGCAGCAGCGCGTGGCACTGGCGCGCGCGCTGGCGCGCAAACCAGCCTTGCTGCTGCTTGATGAGCCGTTCTCCAGTCTCGACTCGGCCCTGCGCGAGCGCTTGAGCCTCGAATTGCGCGATCTCATCAAGGCAGCCGGCACTACCGCGCTGATGGTGACGCACGATCAGCATGAAGCGTTTGCGATGGCCGATGTGGTGGGGCTGATGCGCGATGGCCGGATCGAGCAATGGGACAAGGCCTACAACCTGTATCACCGCCCTGCCACCCGTTTTGTTGCCGACTTTATCGGCCAGGGGGTGTTTATTCCGGGCCGGGTGATCCACGGCGGCGCGGTGGCGCTCGATCTGGGCGAGTTGACCGGTGATGTGCCGATGCCGTGCCACGAGGGCTGCGCGCTGTTGCCGCCGGGCAGCGCCGTCGATGTGCTGCTGCGGCCGGACGATGTGATTCACGACGACGCCTCGGCGACCCAGGCCGAAGTGTTGCGCAAGGCGTTTCGCGGCGCCGAGTTTTTGTATGCACTGCGCCTGCCGAGCGGGCGCGAGCTGCTGGCACTGGTGCCGTCACATCACAACCATGCGATTGGCGAGAAGATCGGCATCCGGCTTGAGGTCGATCATGTGGTGGCGTTTGCGCCAGCGGCGTGATGTGACCGGCAGTGACCGGCGGTGACAGGCAGTAACCGGCAGTCACCGGCCGCATCTGGCCCGGCTTCAGCTTTTCAGACTGAACACGATCCGCACCACGGCAACAAACTCTTTGCCTTTCAACCCCGCCGGAATCTGCACAAACGGTTTGGCCTTGTTGATGGTGATGCTGGCCTGCTCGTCCAGAATCGGGTGGCCGGATGAGCTGGTGATCTCGACCCCGGCGATCTTGCCGTCCGCGCCGATCTTGAGGCGCACGGTGGCGGTGCCTTCCCAATTGTTCTGCATCGCTTCATTCGGGTAGCGCTTGTATTTGCCGGCCACTTGCGCGAGCTGGTTCTGGTAACCGTCGATCAGGCTTTTCTCGGATGGGTCGGCACTGCCGCCCGGCGCTGCCGCGGGTGCAGCCGCCTTGGGTGCTTCTGCCACCGGCGCGGCGGGCGGGGCAACGGCGGCGGGCGGTGGCGGCGCTGCCGGGGTTGGCTCTTGCGCCGGTGCCGCGCTCTTGGTGATGGCTTTTTCGGCCATCTTGGGTGTGGGCACTGGCTTGGCTGCGGGGGTGGGCACCGGCGGCGGCGGCGGTGTCTTCTCGGCCACCGGCGCAGGCGGGGGCGGCTCCGGCGTGGCCGCTGGCGCGGGTTCCGGCGCGGCCGCCGGGGCCGGGGCTGGCGCAGCGCGCAGGGTTGCCGTGATGCGCGGCGGCGGCGGTGGCGGCGGCTCGATCTTGGGTGAATACATCATCGCCAAGGCATGCACCACAATCGACGTGCCAATGGCAGCGTAAAGCATGCGCTCGCCGCCAATAAATCCGGTCGCTGCCATCGTGGTCATCTGCAAAATATAGCACTCTGGCGGCGCGAGGCTGGCCCACAGCGCGCAGCGGCCCTGCCAAACAAAGGTATATTCGCGCCGTAGCACCCCTTTTACCCTTGGCCTCTGCCCCATGAACTTTCAGCAACTGCGCTCGGTGCAAGAAGCGGTGCGCCAAAACCTCAACCTGACCCAGGTCGCGCTGGCGCTGCATACCTCGCAGCCGGGCGTGTCGAAACAAATCCGCGAACTCGAAGACGAGCTGGGGGTGCAGATTTTTATCCGCAACGGCAAGCGCCTGACCGGCCTCACCCAGCCTGGCAAGGCGGTGCTGCAATGGGTCGAGCGGCTGCTCGCCGAGCAGCAAAATCTGAAGCGCTCCGCCGCCGATTTTGCCAGCGAGAAAACCGGCAGCCTCACCATCGCCACCACCCACACCCAGGCGCGTTACTCGCTGCCGCCTGCGGTGCGCGCTTTCAAGCAACGCTACCCGCTGGTGCAGTTGTCGATCACGCAGGGCAACCCGGCGCAGATCGCCGCGCTGGTGGTCGAAGGCCGCGCCGACATTGCGATTGCCACCGAGACGATTGCGCAGCACGCCGGTCTAATGGCGCTGCCGTGCCACCGCTGGCATCACATCGTAGTGACACCGCCCGGCCACCCGCTGCTGGCGATGCCAAAACCGACGATCCACGATCTGGCGCGCTATCCGGTCATCACCTACGACGGCGCGTTTGCCGGGCGCACCACCATCAACCAAACCTTTGCGCAAGCCGGGCTCGAACCCAATGTGGTGCTCTCGGCAGTCGACTCCGACGTTATCAAAACCTATGTTGAACTCGATTTGGGCATCGGCATTCTGGCCAGCATCGCGTTTGATCCCGAGCGTGATCAACATCTGCGCGCGATTGACACCGGTTATTTGTTTCCCGAAAAGACCACCTATCTTGCGGTGCGCCGCGGCGCCTACCTGCGCGGTTTTGCGTTTGAGTTCATCACCTTGTTTGCGCCCACGCTGACGCGCGAGGTGGCTGAACCAGCGTTCAAGAAAGGCAGTCACGCCAGCGCATAGGCAGCATGGCTCGCACACACCCTATTTTTTCGCGCCGGTGCAATCGAGTTCAACCCGGCGCAATCGAGCGCAATCCGATAACACCCGCAGCCGTCACTCCCCACCCACTTTCCAGGAGCGCTTCATGCAATTGATCCGGTCACTCACAAAGCTGCTGTTCGCCGCCGTGCTCGGCGCGGGGGCGCTGGCAGGCACAGCCCACGTGCAAGCACAGGCACCAGCACAGGCACCAGCACAGACACCAGCACAGGACTTCAAACTGGCCATGAGCTCACCGCCGAACTCGATGGACCCCCATTTCTACAACCTGTTCTCCAACATCAACGTGTCCGACCACATGTTCGAGACCCTGGTCAAGATGAGTCCGGACAGCCAGCCGGTGGCAGGGCTGGCCGAGTCGTGGCGTCTGGTCGATGAGCTGACCTGGGAATTCAAGCTGCGCCGCGGCGTCAAATTTCACGATGGCTCTGATTTCACTGCCGACGATGTGGCCTGGTCGATCGACCGCCCGGCGCTGATCGCCAACAGCCCCGGCAAATTCGACACCTACACCAAGGCGATTGTCAGCAAGCAGATTGTCGATACACACACGATTCGCTTCAAGACCGCCTCGCCCTACCCGCTGATGCTGCCCGACCTCACCGCGATTTTCATTGTGAGCAAAAAAGCCACGGCAGGCCCGTTGCCGCAAGGGCTGGCGAGTGATGAATTTTCATCCGGCAAAGGCATGTCAGGCACCGGCCCGTTCAAGTTCGTGCGCTTCGCGCGTGACGACCGGGTCGATCTGGAGCGCTTTGACGGCTACTGGGGCGCCAAACCGGCCTGGGGCAAAGTCACACTGCGCTTTATTCCGTCCGACCCGACCCGCGTCGCCGCGCTGCTGTCGGGTGACGTCGATGCAATTGAAAACGTGCCGACGCCGGATCTGAAACGCATCCGCGAAAACAGCAACCTCAATTTCTTTTCCAAGGTGTCGCACCGGATGATTTATTTCAATCTGGACCAGCGCGACAAAACCCCGTTCGTGTTCGACAACGACGGCAAGCCGCTCGACAAGAACCCGCTCAAGGACGCGCGCGTGCGCAAAGCCATGTCGCTCGCCATCAACCGTGAGGCGATCAA
>JANOYK010000265.1:0-2142 GCA_031428855.1 Burkholderiales bacterium
CGCCGCCATCATGTCGACCTGGGCCTGGCTCGACATTTCGAGCTGGTACATCAGTTTGAACTCGTCGCCCGTGCTCGGGCCGCATGTGAGCAGGCCGTGGTTGTCGAGGATCATGGCATCGTGCTGCCCCAGGTCCGCCACCAGACGTTCGCGCTCGGCCAGGTCCAGGGCAGGGCCTTCGTAAGCGTGATGCGCGAGATGGCCGACGAAGCGCATGCTGGTTTGGGTCATCGGCAGCAGGCCGCATTTCATTGAGGCAACTGCGAGACCAGCGCGGGTGTGGGTGTGAATCACGCACTTCACATCATGACGCGCCTTGTGAATTGCGCCGTGGATCACGTAGCCGGATTGGTTGATGCCGTAGCTGGTGGCGGGCGTCGAGATGATGTTGCCCTCGACATCAATCTTGACCAGACTCGACGCGGTGATCTCTTTGTAGAGCAGACCGTAGAGATTGATCAGCAGATGCTCGGTGCCGGGGATGCGCAGCGTAATGTGGTTGTAGATCAGGTCGGTCATGCCGTAGGCGTCAATCAGGCGGTAGCAGGCGGCCAGATCGAGGCGTGCTTGCCATTCGTCGGCAGAGACTTCATCGCGCACGCAGCGGAAATTGGTGGAGAAGTTGGGCAGGGGGGCGTTCATGCGAGTCCTTGTGAAAATGAGAGTGGCAGCAGGCCGAGGCCTTATACCCTTATACTTTTCCGAGTCTGCCACATTTTGAACAATCCGGTCTGAACAACCTCGCCTGAAAACACCGCCCATGACGCAACCCACCCCACCCCGCCTCGTTAATTCTGCCAATCATCGCATGCAAGCCGGTGAAGCCGCGCTCGGCATGCTGGTGCGCATGGCGCGCAGCGCCGACATCGCGCGCATCGCCAAGGCCACCGGGCATGATTTTTTGTTTATCGACGGCCAGCATTCGATCTTCACGACCGAAACCATCATTCACATCGCCCAGACCGCAATGGCGATTGGGATTGCGCCGTTGGTGCGGGTGCGCAGTGTCAATGACCCCGATGTTTCCGTGCTGCTCGACAACGGTGTGATGGGCATCGTCTATCCCGACGTGAACAGCGCCGCTGATGCGCGCAAAGCGGTGGAGACCTGCCGCTTTGCGCCGCTTGGCAAACGCTCGGTGTCGGGTGGCTATCCGCATTTTGATTACCGCTCGCAGCCGCTGACCGAAAGCATTGCGCAACTCGATGAATCGTGTCTGGTGGTGTGCATGATCGAAACCGTCGAGGGTCTCAACAACGCCGAAGAAATCGCAGCGGTGAAAGGCATCGACGTGTTGCACGTCGGCAGCAACGACCTGCTGGTGACGATGGGCAAGCCCGGAAAATTTGACGACCCCGAAATCATCGCCGCACAAGACCGCGTGATTGCAGCGGCCAAAGCCAATGGCATCTTCGCTGGCTGCGGCGGCAACCGCGATGTCGAGCGTCAGGTCAAGGCGATTTTGCGCGGCGCGCAGTTTGTGACGACGCAGGCAGATATTGGTTTTCTGGCAGCGGCGGCGAATCAATGGACATCGGGTGTGCGCAATGCGTTGGCATCTGGTGCTGCCAAGACATGAGAGGGAACACGACAATGCGTCAACTGCCGGGTGGCGTATTTGCAGCACCGGAGCTGCCGCAGCAGACGTTATCGGGATTGCCGCCGCAGACGTCTTCAGTGCGGCCTTTGTCGCGGCGTGCGTTGATGGGTTTGGCTGCGCTGTGCGCGGCAGCAGCCACATGGGCGGCATTGACACCCATCACGGGGTGGGCGCAAACACCATCGCCCGCCGCTGCCGGCGTTAAGCCGGGTGCCTTCCCGCAGCGCCCGGTCAAAATCATCGTCGCGTTTCCGGCTGGCGGCGGCACTGACATTGCGGCGCGCGTGCTGGCACCGAAGCTGTCTGAACTGTGGGGCCAGCAGGTGATCGTCGAAAACCGCGCCGGTGCGAGCGGCGTGATCGGCACCGAAGCGGCAGCGCGTTCTGTGCCCGACGGTTACACCCTGTTCATGGGTACGCTCGGCAATTTCAGTGTGAACCAGCATCTGTTCCCGAAAATGACGGTAGACCCGGTGCGCGATTTCGCGCCCATCACGCAAGTGGTCGATGTGCATTTCGTGCTGCTGGCGCATCCTGCATTG
>JANOYK010000266.1:0-7148 GCA_031428855.1 Burkholderiales bacterium
GGCTGCGGGTAACTTCCTACTACGGTGGTGGGGAGGAGCATGGGGCGCAATCGAAAAAGCGGGAATAAACGGGGTGAACCAGAACTGCAGCACAATGCAAAGGGCGCTATTTTGCCTTGTCTGGCCCTGCGCCGGCCGGATCAAGTCCACTGCGGCGGTCAGCTTAGCGACCCGCCCGCAGCAATACACAGTGGCAGCGGAACAACGCCGTGGGTGGTGCGTGACAGCGTGGTGCGTGACACGGACCGGGTTGAAGCGATTGCCGTTACAGTAAGTGGTGTTGACGTCGGCCCGCTCGGAATAGCCTGCACGGTGGACAATACCGGCGGCAAAATCAACCCAACCCACACGAGAACATATGAACCAAGCGGACATCAACCGGCAGGACATCAACATTTCAACCGGCGCAGGCCTGCAATTCGATTGCTACCTCGCCACGCCGCCACTTGAAAAAATGTCTGGTAACAAAATACCAGCCATCGTGCTGGCCTCGGCAATTCACGGCGTCGACCAAGACCTGCGCAACATCGCTGACGTGTTCGCGGCGCACGGTTTCATCGTCGCGGCCCCCGACCTGTTCTGGCGCACCGTGCCCGGCCCGCTGGTGCGCGATGATCCGCGCGCAGCCCCGCGCGGCAAGCCACGTTTGCCTGTCATCAAAACCGGCGAACAAGACCTGATTGACATGCTCACCATGCTGCGTGCGCAGCCGCACTTCAATGGCCGCGCTGGCGTGATCGGCTTTTGCTTCGGCGGCCCCTATGCGGTACTCGGCCCGGCGCGCCTTGGTTACGACGCCGGGATGTCTCTGCACGGCACGCAGATGCTCGATTACATCGGCGAACTTGAGGGCGTCACCAAACCAGTGTGCATCATCTGGGGCGATCAGGATTACCTCGCGCCCGCTCCAGTGCTCGATGCTTATCGCGCACTGCCGGCGCAAAAACCCAACGTTGCGGTGCATGTGCTGCCTGGCATCGAGCATGGCTACATGCTGCGCGGCGGTACCAAGGTGTTTGATCAAAAGGCGTATGACTTTTCGATGGAGAAAGCGCTGGCGATGATGGCTGCGCTGCGCTGATTTGCGTCACGCGCAGCGCGCTGCCCGCCCCCTTCGTCTCTATTCTGCGACGCTGCTGCGACCCCGCTGAATCGGAGATGGCGCAATGCCGTCACCGCGCCATCTCCGAACACCCGTTCTTGTACATGACCCATCCCTTCGATCAATCGCTGTCCATCGAGTCGCCCGGCCCCCATCTCTGGCGCTCGCCCTCCAGCCCGCTGTACTGGAACGCCATCGGCCCCTACGGCGGCTGGATTGCCGCCATGCTGCTGCACGCGGTGCAGAGCGAACCGTCGGCACGCGGTGACCCGATAGCCCTGCAAGCGCAGTTCGCCGGGCCAATCCGCCAGGCACCGTTTACGCTGGCGACAAGTTGCCTGCGCCAGAGCCGCTCCACCGCATTCTGGCGCAGTGAGTTACGCCAGCCCGATGAGACCGGTGCAGAAAGCGTCTGTGCCCACGCCAGCATCACGCTCTCCAGTTGGCGCGAGACCGCAACCATCAGCGACGCAGTGATGCCCATGGCTGCGCCCGCACAGGGCCTGGCCAGCGCCCCGCCCCGGCGCTTTGGCACACCCGAATTTGTCCATCGCTACGACTTCCGCCCGGTGCGCGGCATCCTCGGGCAACCCGCGGACGACATGAATGCGCTCATGTGGGTGCGCGATGCCGAGCCACGCACACTCGATGCGCGCTCACTCACCGCGCTATGCGACGCGCCGCTGCCCTCGATTTGGCTGCGCACGAGCGTACCCGCGCTCGTCACTACTGTGGTGTACAACATTTTCTTTCGCGCCTCGCAAGCGCAACTCGCCGCCGCGGGCGCGGGCCATGTGCTGCTCGAATCGCGCTGCGCCACCGGCACTGCGGGGTTTTTCGATCAAGACACCAGCGTATGGAGCGAGCGCGGCCTGCTGCTCGCGCAGACCCAGCAGTTGGCATGGTTTTCAGACAAGCCGCGAATCGACGCAGCGTGACGCCCGCGCTATAGACTTGCGCCAACAGATCCAAACATCAGGAGAAAGACATGCACCCATTGCTGACCGTAGACCACATCCACCTCATCAGCCGCGACCCGCAGGCGGCGGCCGATTGGTACCGCGACATGCTCGGCGGCGACGTCACTGCCGTGCAAGACAATTTGCGCGGCGCACCGCAGATTGATGTCAAGGTCGGCGGCTTGTCGATCGTGATTCGCGGCCAGCGGCCCGGCGAAGCGCCGGCGCTAAACAAACCGATGCAGCACTTCGACGCCTATTCAAGCCACGACGAATGGGGCATCGACCACTTCGGCTTTAGCTATCGCGGTGATCTGCGCGCCTTCTGTGACACGCTCAAAGCCAAGGGCGTGCGCATGGCGGTGGAGCCGTGGGAGTTCAAGCCCGGCGTGCTGCTGTGTTACCTCGCCGCGCCCGATGGCGTCAGCATTGAGATCATTCAGACCGCCGCTTAAGGCATGGTCAACCCACCGCGCGCCGCACCGATTCGATCGACGACAGCTTGAGGCGCGCACCGGCCTTCATGAACTGGCCGGGCAAATCGCGGTGCATCACGCCCTGCACTTGCCGCGCCACATCGGCGAGCGCGTCGATATCGATGCCAGTCTGGTAGCCGCATTCGTGCAACAGATACACCAGGTCTTCGGTGCAGATGTTGCCGGTGGCGCCTGGGGCGAACGGGCAGCCGCCCAAGCCGCCAATCGACGATTCGTATTCGCGCACGCCGAGAGCCAAGCCGTTCATCACATTGGCCAGGCCAATGCCGCGGGTGTTGTGAAAGTGCAGCGCAATAATCATGTCCGGGTACTTGGCACGGATCGCTTCGACGGTGCGCGTGACCACCGGCGGCGTCGCCATGCCGGTGGTATCACCGAGCGAGATGTGGCGCACGCCATCGCGCTGGTACACACCAATGATTTTGAGGACATTGTCGATTTTGACGTCGCCTTCGAAGGGGCAGCCAAACGCAGTCGCCACCGCGCCGCGCACCTGGATGCCGAACTTGTGCGCGATTGGCGCGAACTCGGAAAAATCGGCGAGCGCGCCGTCAATCGACTTGTTGAGATTGGCTTGGCAATGGGTTTCGGATGCGGAAATAAAGCTAGCCATCATGTCCACCTTGGCGGCTGCCGCGCGCTCAGCACCGCGGGCGTTCGGCACCAAGGCGGTTAAGCGCACGCCAGGCTTGCGCTTGAGCAGGGCCATCACTTCGGTGGCGTCGGCCAACTGTGGCACCGCGCGCGGCGAGACGAAGGAGGTGGCCTCGAAGCTGGTGACACCGGCGTCGATCAAGGCGTTGATGACATCGGCCTTGGTCTGGGTCGGGATAAATTCCTTCTCGGCTTGAAAGCCATCGCGGGTGCCAACTTCGGTGACGAGGACGAAGCGGTCGTTGGGGGGAGTGATAGAAGCGGACATGGTGAGTTCCTGGTTGAAGGCGGACGCCGGTAAGTTTGGTGGAGCAGGGAGAAGCTTGCGGGGGCTTGCGAATCACTTGCAATTTTAAGACAGGTGGACAGGTGCCTTCGATCAAACAATCTTGGCGGCACGCAGATCTGCTGGAATGCGGGGGTGCCTATATGACTTTCGCAGCACGCAGAGCAGCAATCGCAGCTTCGTCGCGTCCGATCTCGCCAAGTACGGCTTGCGTATCCGCCCCCAGCACCGGCGGCGGGCGATGGATGCGGCAGGGGTCGTCACTGAACTTGATCGGAAAGCCGAGCACGTCGAGCGCACCGTGCTGCGGATGGTCGATGGTGATACGCATCTGCTGGTGCTGCGTTTGCGGGTCGTCGAACACTTGCTTGAGACCGAGCACGCGGCCGCACGGCACACCCGCTGCATTGAGGCGCGCAATCCAGTGCTCGACTGGCTGGGTGCGGGTGCGCGCGTTGATCTCGGCGTTGATGGCGGCGCGCGCATCGAAGCGCTGGGCGTTGGTCTGGTAGTCCGGATGCGCTTTGAGATGACGCAGATCGAGTGCGTCGAGCAGCTTGGCGTAGTAGTGATCGGTGGCGGGAGCGGCAGCGATTTGGCCGTCGCTCGCTTCAAACAAACCATAGGGCGAGGCAATCGCGTGGTCGTTGCCGGTGCGCTGCGGCTGCTTGCCGGTGGCGAAAAAATTGGTGGCGAGGAAGGCGAGCATGCTGGTCATGCTGTCGGTGAGCGCGGTGGCGACTTCTTCGCCCTCGCCGGTGCGCGCGCGCCGCACCAGCGCAGCCAGAATGCCCATCGCCGCGTAGGAGCCGGCGATCAGGTCAGACACCGGCGGCGCAGCGCGCATCGGCGGGCCATCGGCAAATCCATTCACACTCATGAAGCCGCTCATCGCCTGGGCGATGAAGTCGAACGAGGGCCGGTCTTTGTAGGGGCCGTCGAGGCCGAAGCCGGTGACGTGGCAACTGATGATGTCTGGTTTGAGCGCGATCAGGGCATCACGGCCAAAACCGATCTTGTCCATCACGCCGGGGCGGTAGTTGTTGACCACCACGTCAGCGCGGCGGATCAGGTCACGCAGAATCTCTTTGCCGTCATCGCTGCGCAAGTCGAGCGTGATCGAGCGCTTGTTGCGGTTGAAGTTAGCGAAGTAGAGCGAGTAGCCATTGCGCGCCTCGCCTTGCCCGCGTACCGGGTCGCCGCCATCCGGGTCTTCGATCTTGATCACCTCCGCGCCCATGTCGGCGAGAAACATGGAGCAGAACGGGCCGGACAGAATGCGCGTCAGGTCAACGACGCGGATGCCTTCGAGTTGCATCGGCTTACTCGAGTCTCATTCGAGTTTCACGCCGGCATCCTTGACGATCTTGCCCCAGCGCACATAGTCCTCGCGCACGAACGCGGCAAATGATTCAGATGCACCGCCGGCCGCGACCGCGCCGCCATTGGCAATCTTCTCGCGCACATCGGGCGCTTGCAGCACTTGATTGACGGCGGCATTGAGCCGCGCAATCACGGCTGGCGGCGTACCGGCCGGCGCAAACAGCCCAAGCCAGATGCCGGCATCGACGCCTTTGATGCCGGCTTCACCCAAGGTGGGTGTATCGGGCAGCATCGCCGAGCGCTTGGCCGTGCTCACCGCCAGCGGCGTCAGCTTGCCGCTGCGCACCAGACCCAGCACCGACGGCACCGACATGATGGCGACATCAACCGAATTGCCCATCACATCGGTGAGCGCGGGGGCTGCGCCTTTGTAAGGCACCTGTAACAGCTTGATGTTGGCGGCGGTCTTGAATTGCTCGCCAAACAAATGGCCCATGCTGCCGTTGCCAGCCGTGGCCCAGCTGATGCCTGCACCGGCTTTACCCTTAGCCACCAAATCAGCCATGTTCGCCAGCTTGTTCGGGTTGGCTGCGCTTTGCGCATTGCTCACAATCGCCAGTGACGCTTCCGACACCTGGATGATCGGCGCGAAGCTCTTGACGCTGTCGTAACCAACGTTCGCATAGAGATGGGGGCCGAGCGGCAGATTGTCAGACTGGCCCATGACGATGGTGTAGCCATCGGGCGCGGCCTTCGCCGTCTCGGCCAGGGCGAGGTTGCCTGATGCGCCCGGTTTGTTCTCCAGCACCACGCTCCACTTTTGCATCTCGGCCAATTTGGTGCCGACCACGCGCGAGACAAAATCGGTACCGCCGCCGGGTGGGAAGGGAATCAGCAAACGGATTGGCTTGGATGGAAACTCCTGCGTCTGCGCCAGCGCGGATGCTGGCAGCAGCGCACAGAGGAGCATCGCGCCAACCGTCACGCGAAGAATGGCTCCCAGAGCGGGTTTCATCGATATTGTCATGCTGATCTCCGGTTGATTTATGGCGATCTGGTCAATAGTCACGCCGAAAGCAGTTCGATCCGGATGGCTTGCGACGGACACAGTTGCACGGCTTTTTGCAGGGCTGGCGCAAGCGCGTCAGACGCAGTGTGGGCGAGCAGCACGACGATACCATCGTGCTCGCGCTGGTCAAACACCTGCGGCGCATGGCGCACGCATTGGCCTGCGCCAATGCAGGTTTGCGGGTCGGCATAAATCCGGATCATGGCATTACCTGTTTTTCACTGGCGGCTTACCAGCTCACCGGCAGATTATGCACCCCGTAAATCTGCATGTCATGCTTGAAGCGGATTTGATCGAGCGGCACCGCGAGGCACAGGTTGGGCATGCGCCGCAGCAGCGCCGCAAACACGATCTGCAATTCGTAGCGCGCCAGCATTTGCCCCAGGCATTGGTGGATGCCGAAACTGAAGGCGAGGTGTTGCGAAGCATCACGCTCGACATCGAAGCGGTCTGGTTCGGCAAACAGCGATTCATCACGATTGGCCGACGCCAGCAGCAGGAAGAGTCCTTCGCCCTTGGGAATCGTCACCCCGCCGATCTCGACGTCTTCGAGTGCCACGCGGCGCGGTGAGAACTGCACTGGCGTGATGAAGCGCAGCAGTTCTTCGACGGCACCTTCGATCAGCGCCGGATCGGCCGCGAGCTTTTGACGCATCGCATCGTGCTGCAACAACAGCAGCGAGCCCATGCCGATCATGTTGGTGGTGGTGTCGTGACCGGCGCGCAGAATCATCGCGCCGATCTCGGCAAAGTCATCGCGCGAGAGTGTGCCGGGCTTGACGTGTTCTTCAATGATGCGGCTGACCATGTCGTCACCGGGATGCTTTTCCTTCGCGTCAATCAGGCGGCGCACGTAGGCAGCCAGTTCGCGCGCCCTGCCTTCGGCCTCCGCTACCGATTGCGTCAAGCCATGCCGCGCCACCGCGCAGCGGATGATGAACTCGTGGTCTGCATAGGGCGAGCCGAACAGCGCGGACATCACCAGTGACGGAAACTTCACCGCCAGCGCTGGCACCAGATCGGCTGGCGCACCCTGCGCTATCAGCTCGTCAAGCAGCTGTTCCGCAATCGCACTGATTGCAGGTTTTAAGGCCTGCATGCGCCGCACGCTGAACTCACGCGTGAACAAACGCCGGTAGGCATCGTGCGCCGGGTTATCCATGCCAACGAAAGCGCGCTCATTTTTATCCACCGCAACGCGCGCCGCCGTCACCGTGGGAAACGACGGATGCGCCATCGCACCGGAAAAACGTTTGTC
>JANOYK010000267.1:0-7138 GCA_031428855.1 Burkholderiales bacterium
GGCCGCGTCACCATTTTTGACCGCTCCTGGTATGGCCGTGTGCTGGTCGAGCGGGTCGAAAAATTTTGCCCCGAATCCGACTGGATGCGCGCTTATCATGAGATCAACGACTTTGAAGAACAACTGGTGCGCAACGACGTGATTCTGGTCAAGTTCTGGGTCGCGATCACCAAAGAGGAGCAACTGCGCCGCTTCAATGAGCGCAAAAAAATCGCATTCAAGAATTTCAAGATCACCGAAGAAGACTGGCGCAACCGCAAAAAATGGGGCAGCTACGAACACGCGGTGTGCGACATGGTGGAGCGCACCAGCACCGGGGTGGCACCGTGGAATGTGATTCCGGCCAACGACAAACTGTTTGGCCGCATCAGCATTCTCAGGACGCTGTGTCAGCGGCTGGAGCAGGGGCTGTAGTGCGCTTTCGCCCGCTTGCGTGCAGGGGTGCGCCGCGCCGCCGGTGAAGGGCTGTGCGGGGCGCTAAATGCCGGTAAACAAAAAATCGAGGGCGTTCTGAATCTCGAAGCTGTGGGCACCAAGCGCCGTCACCGGTTTTTTGAGCAGTTGGCGCGGATAGCCCACGATTTGAGACGTATCCATCACCACCGCAACGCCGTCAACCGTAAATACCGGGTTGAGCCGCGTGACCGCCTCGCCAACCGACTCGGCGGTGCGCAGCGGCACCACGACACGGGTATCGAGCGCCTCCAGAAAGTCGCTTTGGACATCGAGCAGGAAAGGAACCTGCTTTGCCGACTCCTTGCGCGGATTGCGGTAAACGTCAAAACGCGCCATCAGAAGCTGCGCACGCTGTCGCCAAACACACCGTCCCGTTTGACGCGCTCGTTATAGGCGGCGATGGCCTGCTGATTGTCCGCTTGCCACTTTTCACGGTAGCGCCGCCGCACTTCCTGTTGCAGCAGCGTATCGAGCGTTTGCGAAACGTTCATGCCCAGTTCGCGTGCCAGCTCCAGCGCTTTCGCGTTCAGCGTCAGATTGGCGGCCCTCTTGGGGGCGGTGTCAAAGGTGAGCATGGCAGAAGGGCGTGCGCATAATTGAATGCGCATAGTGTGCCTTGGTTTGCAGGTCAACGCAAGGCATGGCGAAGACCGTTGTGCGCCAACGGTTCTGTGCGGCATCAACCCAAGGGCCGCCTGCACCAACGGTTTCCAGATGGCACATCAATCCGCCTTCGCGCCCGACTCCTTGACCACCTTGGCCCATTTGGCCAATTCGCTGCGGCAGTAGGCGGCAAATTCACCGGGTGTGCTGCCCACCGGCTCTGCGCCGAGTGCGGCATAGCGCTCGCGCACCTCGGGCAGTTTCAATATTTTCGCGGTCTCGGCGGCGAGCCGTTCGACCATCTCGCGCGGCGTATTTTTTGGTGCCCACAGGCCGTACCAGGTGCTGATGTCGAATCCGCTGACACCGGCTTCGGCGATGGTGGGCAGGTCCGGCACAGTGGTCGAGCGGGTCAAGGCCGTCACTGCGAGCGGACGCAGCTTGCCCGCTTTGACATGGGGCATCGCCGAGGGCATCGAGTCAAACATGAGTTGCACTTGCCCGCCGATCAAATCGATGAGCGCGGGCGCGCTGCCTTTGTAGGGCACGTGCTGCATGCTGATGCCGGTGGCGAGCTTGAATGATTCCCCCGCCAGATGCTGCGCGGCGGCGTTGCCGGACGAGGCAAAGTTGAGCTTGCCCGGGTTGGCGCGCGCATAGGCAATCAACTCGCCGACGCTCCTGACCGGCAGATCGTTATTGACGACCAGGATCAGCGGCACCCCGGCCAGTTGCGTCACCGGCGTGAAATCGGCAATCGCGTCGAACGCGGTCTTGGCGTAGAGACTGGGGTTGATGATGTGGATCGACGCATTGCCGAGCAAGGTGTAGCCATCGGGCGCGGCCTTCGCCACTTCGGCTGCGCCGATCATGCCCGAGGCACCGGCCTTGTTGTCAATTGAAAACGGCTGCCCGAGCGCCTCCGACAGCCTGACTGCGACGATGCGTGTGAGCACGTCGGTCGGGCCGCCGGGCGGATACGGCACCACCACACGCACCGGGCGCGCCGGGTAAGACTGGGCTTGCGCCATCGGTACCGGCAGCACGCTCGCGAAGCTGAGCGCGAGCAGGGCGCGGCGCATGACGTTGTGTTGTGCGCTGTGCTGCATATTGTGTTGCGCGCTGTGCGGCGGCTGGTGCAGGGCGCACTGCTGTGTCATGTGCCGCCCAATAGGTGAATGCGGTGAATGCGGTGAATGCGGTGAATGCTGTGTCATGCCTGCCCCTTGATTTGAATAATTACTTTGCCCTGCGCTTCGCGCGCCAGGATCGCGCCCATTGCCAGACGGAAATCGTCCAGCGCAAAGCGGTGCGACACGTGCGGTTTGATGGTGCCGTCAATCGCGAGGTCAAACAGGGTCTTCATCATCGCGCGTATTTTTGGTTCATGCAGCCAGCGCTCATCCCGCAGGCCCCAGCCGTAGTAGAGGCCCATGTTGAGACCGAGTACCGCAATGTTTTTGATCAACAGCAGATTGGCCGGTATCTGCGGGATGATGCCACTGGCAAAGCCGAGCGTGACGATGCGCCCGAATGGTTTGACCGTGCGCAAGGCGGCGTCAAACAGCGCGCCGCCGACCGGGTCGTATACCAGGTCAACGCCGCGCCCTTGGGTCGCGTCCATCACGGCATCACGCAGCGTCTCATTCCCCACCGCCACATGCGCGCCGTGCGCGAGCGCGAAGGCGCGCTTGTCCGCGCTGCTGGCAGCGGCAATCACGGTGGCCCCGGCGTGGCGCGCCAGTTCCACTGCGGCCACACCGACGCCACCGGCCGCGCCCAGTACCAGCACGGTTTCGCCAGCCTGCAACGCGCCGCGCCAGAACAAGCCGCCGTAGGAGGTGCCATAGGCGTTGGTGAGGTGAATTGCCGGGTCTCCCACAGACGACACGGATGACCCAGCCAACGCGTCCGGCAACCGATACACGGTGGCGGCGGGCACTACCACTTGTTCGGCCAAGCCGCCCCAATCCACCACGGCGAGCACGCGGTCACCCGGTTTGACTTGGGTCACGCCAGCGGCCACCTCGATCACGGTGCCGGCCACTTCAGAGCCGGGCGTGAATGGCTTCGGGTAAGTGCGCTGATACTTGCCCGCTACCTGCAGACTCATCGCAAAGCTGACGCTGGCCGCGGCGACTGCAATGCGCACGCCGCGCTCGACCATCGCGGGCGGCGCGATATCTTCGATCACCAAATCATTCCAGTCACACGAGGCGTGACACACCAGTGCGCGCATGGCTATGCCTGCCGTTGAATCGCAATGCGTTGCGCCAGCAGCGTCTCGATCTCAGCCTCGCTCAACCCGGCTTCGCGCAACACCGCGCAGGTGTGCTCGCCCGCGCGCGGCGCGGGGGTGATGTGGCGCGCGGCGGCTGGCAGATGCGGCACCGGCACTGCGCCATAGGGCGGCTGCTCGACGCTGGCGAAATAACCCATCGCCTGCATTTGTGCATCGCTGCGCAACGCCGCGTAATCGTTGACGGCGCTCACCAGCACGTCAGCCGCTTCCAGTTTTGCGAGCCATGCGGCGGTGCTGCCGTGCGCCAGTGCCGCAGCCAATTCGGCGTTGATTTCGGTCAGATAGCGTTTGCGCACATCGTTATCCGCATAGCGCGCATCGGTCAGCCAATCGTCGCGCCCCACCGCGTGCGCCATGCGCGCAAACATCTCCGCGCTCATGGCGGCCACCACGATCCAGCCGTCGGCAGTGCGAAATTCGCCGGCAGGCGCAAACACCGCCACCTTGGCCGCGGCGGGGAACAAGGCTTCATCGATCAGCGGTGCCGACTGAAACGCCGCGCAGCACTCGGCCAGCGACACCTGCACGTGTTGGCCGAGGCCGGTGCTGCTGCGCTCAAACAGCGCCGCGCTGATTGCCTGCGCCGCGTAAATCGCGCTGATGTTGTCGGGCACGTAGAGGCCAATGCGGCGCGGTGTTGCGCTCGCGACGCCTGTTGCGCCAGTGCCACCTGCGCCACCTGTACCGCCTGCGCCGCGCGTGCCATTGGCCACCGCCATACCCGAGAACGCCTGCACCACCGAATCGGTCGCCGCTTTGTGCTTCAACGGCCCTTCAGTGCCAAAGCCGGTGATCGAACACATCACCAGACGCGGGTTGAGCGCATGCAGCGTGGCGTAATCGAGCCCGAGCTTGTGCATCACCCCATGACGAAAATTTTCCACCAGCACATCAGCACGTGCAGCCAGTGTGAGCAAGGCTGCGCGCCCGGCAGGTTTGGCGGCATCAAGCACGATGCCGCGTTTATTGAAATTGCCGGCGATGGCATTCGCGCTCATGCCCTCGCTGCTGTTGCCGGTGGCGCGGATCCAGTCGCCATGCGGCGGCTCAACTTTGATGACGTTCGCGCCCTGGCGCGCAAGGATGCCGGCGCACACCGGCCCGGCAATGCCCTGACTCAAGTCCAGCACGGAAATATGTTTGAAGGCTTGCATGAAGGTAGTCGATGTGTGATGGTGGTGGGGAAGCGGATTGACAAACAGGTTGAGCAGCGCGTCGAGAATTGTCGCAGAAGCACTGCGGCGGTAATAAGATAGTGCCGCATGCTTAACTCCGCCATCTCCTTCGCCGCGCACCTGCGCGAGCGGCTCGCCCGCTTGCATCCGTCGGTGCGCGGCATCCTGTGGTCGGTGATCGCGGGCGTGCTGTTCTCGGTGCTCAACACCATGCTGCGCGTGATGACCAAGCAGCTCGATCCATTTCAGGTGCAGTTTTTGCGCTACGGCATGGGCTGCGTGGTGATGCTGCCGCTGGTGCTGCGCAGCGGGCTGGCCGCGTATATCCCCAAGCGCACCGGCGGCCAATTCCTGCGCGGCGCGGCCCATGCCGGCGGTTTGTGTTTTTGGTTCACGGCCTTGCCGCATATCCATCTGGCTGACATGACAGCTATCGGCTTCACCGGCCCGATCTTCATCATGATCGGCGCTTTTTTCTTTTTCAAAGAGCAAATGCGCTGGGACCGCTGGGTGGCGGCCTTGATCGGTTTTGCCGGGGTGATGGTGGTGCTCGGCCCCAAGCTCTCGGGCGGGGCCGGGCATTACCACCTGGTGATGCTGGCCGCCGCGCCGATGTTTGCGCTCTCGTTCCTGATCGCCAAATCCCTCACGCGCGACGAGCGCCCCGCTGTCATCGTGGTCTGGCTCGGCCTCACCGTGGCGATCTACAGTTTTCCGCTGGCGCTGCTGCACTGGCAGTGGCCCAACCCGGTGCAGTGGTTCACCTTCTTCGTCTGCGGCGTCATCGGCAGCGCTGGTCACTATTGCCTGACGCGCTCGTTTGTCGCGGCCGACATTTCGGCGACGCAATCGGCCAAGTTCCTCGACCTGGTGTGGGCCTCGCTGATGGGCTGGATCGTTTTTGCCGATGTGCCAAGCCAGACCACGCTGCTCGGCGGCGTGGTGATCGCGGCCTCGACCGTGTGGATCGCGCGGCGCGAAGCGCGGCGGCGCACTGCAGCGCCGCCGGTGTTACCGGCAGCGTGAATCAAGGCGCTGGCGTTACACGCCCTGTCACTGCGCCAAACCGCGCCAGCGTGCGCGTGCGTGCCACGGTGTGGTCAACGATGGGCAGCGGATAGCACTCGCCCAACAACACGTTGGCTCGCCTGAGTTGATCCCCCGTGGCAATCCACGGCGCGTGGATTGCCTGGTTTGGCAACGCTGCCAGCGCCGGCAGATAGCGCCGGATGAATTTTCCTTCAGCGTCAAATTTTTCTGATTGCGTCACCGGGTTGAAAATACGAAACCACGGCTGCGCGTCACAGCCGGTGGACGCGGCCCACTGCCAGCCGCCGTTGTTGGCCGACAAATCAAAGTCGATCAACTGCTCCGCAAAGTAACGCTCGCCGCGCCGCCAATCAATGCCAAGGTCTTTGGTCAGAAACGACGCCGTGACCATGCGCAGCCGGTTGTGCATGTAGCCAGTCTGGTTGAGCTGGCGCATCGCCGCGTCGACCAGCGGATAGCCGGTGCGCCCTTCACACCACGCCGCAAAAAGTTGATCCGCCTGCGCACCGCTGTCCCAGCGAATCGCGTCCCATTGCGGCTTGAACGCGCGCTCGACCAGGTGCGGGTTGTGATGCAGGATGTGAAAGTAAAAATCGCGCCAGATCAACTCGGCCAGCCACACTTCGGCACCACGCCGGCCGGCAAAGTCTGCTGCACCATGCCACGCCTTCCACGCCTCACGCGCCAGAGTGCGGAACGAGATGGTGCCAAAGCGCAGATGCACCGACAGATACGACGGCCCCTTGACGGCAGGAAAGTTACGGCGCTCTTCATACGCGGCCATGCGTTGTTTGAAATCGCGAAACAGTTTTTGCGCACCGGTTTCCCCCACCGGAATCTTGCGTTGCGCGAGATTGGTGCGCGCGAAGCCCATTTGTTCGAGCGAAGGCATCGCGGCGGCAGAGGCCACATTGCCAGCAGACACCGCAGCGCCAGCGGGTGCGGTCTCACGCGCCGCGTTCCTGCCGGGGGCCTGACCGGGGGCAAGCGCGCCGAGATATTTCCCGACCGGATACGCCAGCAAGTAAAACGCATCCAGCTTTTTGAGCACGGCGTTTTTGTACGGCGTGAACACCGAATAGAACGTGCCGCTGCCGGTGAGGATTTCATCCTTCTCGAACAGCACCTGGTCTTTGAAGGTGTGAAATGCAATGCCGTGACCCTTGAGTTGCCGCGCCACGTTCGCGTCACGCGCCGTGGCGGCGGGTTCGTAGTCGTGATTGGCGTACACCGCATCAACCTTGAGCGAATGCGCCAGAGCTGGAATGTCCATCACAGCGTGACCATGCCGCACCATCAACGCGCCGCCATGCCTGCGCAGCGCCGAGTCGAGTTCCACGATGGATGCATGAATGAACTCGACCCGGCGGTCAGTACGCGACGGCAGCGCATCCAGAATGGCGCGGTCAAACACGAACACGCAGTACACCCGGCGAGATGTTTTGAGCGCGTGATACAGCGCCGCGTTGTCCGCGATGCGCAGATCACGGCGGAACCACATCAGAGCAGCGTTACATTGCATGTGCTGGCGGCGCCAGGCTGCCGCGCTGCG
>JANOYK010000268.1:0-1552 GCA_031428855.1 Burkholderiales bacterium
GGGTCTGCGGTGGCGCTGCTCACGGTAGCGGCCCTCTATGTGCTCGAACGCAATGGGCTGATGGTCAACCCGGAAGCGGTGGCGTCGATTCCCCTGAACAACATCGTGGTCGCTTACAGCGTACTGTTTGGCTCGATGGGCGCGATTCTTTACCTGTTCTCCAAAACGTTTCATGAGTCGCTGACGGCGGCGGAACTGCAGGAAACCCGCTTGCGCCAAATGCTCGATATCGCGCCGCTCGGCTATGCGGTACACCGGCATGAGCGCGTGCTCATCATCAACCGGGTCGCAGCGGCCATTACCGGACGCGAGGCCGCCAGCCTGACCGGCATGGACATCCACGGCTTTGTCACTCCGGATCAGCACCTCTATCTGGAGCAGCAAATGCAGGCCGCCCGCGCCGCGCCAGCCGGGCAGACTATCAAGGGGGAATACCGCATCCGCGACGTGCAAGGGCGCGACCGGCTGTTTGAAACCTGGACGTCACCGGTCGATTTTATTGACGGCCCGGCCTTGCTGACGGCCTTGCATGACATCACCAAAGAGCGCGCCGCCGCCGCCGCGCTGGCCGAGGCCAAGACCGGGGCCGAGGCGGCGAGCCAGATGAAGTCGCAGTTTCTGGCCAACATGAGCCACGAGATTCGCACGCCGATGAACGCGGTGCTCGGTTTGAGCGAACTGCTGACCGGCTCGGGGCTGAGCGGCGAGCAGTTGAAATATGCGCGCAACATCCGCAACGCAGCCAACTCGCTGCTCGATATCGTCAACGATGTGCTCGATGTGTCTCGCATCGAGGCGGGCCGCCTTGAGCTGATGAGCGTGCGGTTTGAACCGCGCGCGCTGCTCACGCGGGTGCAGGCAATGCTCGCACCGCTGGCCGAGGCCAAGGGTTTGGCGCTGGATGTGACGGTGGATGCGTCCGTGCCTGAAGCGCTCGAAGGCGACGAAGGGCGGCTGCGCCAGATTCTGGTCAACCTGGCGGGCAACTCGATCAAATTCACCGAGCGCGGGCGGGTTGGGATTGGGTTGAGTGCCGGGAGCGGGAGCGCGCAGGCCGGCAGTGCAGGCGGCGCGGCCCGGAGTGCAGCAAACGAGGCCGGCCGGGAAGTGTGCCTGCGCATCCGTGTAACCGATACCGGCGTCGGCATCACGCCAGAAAAACTGGCGCAACTGTTCGAACCGTTTGTGCAGGTGGACGACTCGGCGACACGGCGCCATGGCGGCACCGGGCTGGGGCTGTACATCGTGCGCGAACTGGCGCAGCAGATGGGCGGCGGGGTCAGCGCGCACAGCACGCCGGGCACCGGTTCACGCTTTGATGTTGAACTGCGCATGGGTGTGCCGGCGCGCGCAGCAGAGGCGGCGTTTGCCAAACGGCGGCTCGCGGTAACCGGCGCGCTGGCGCTGATCGATGCCCCGCTGGGTGAGCGCGTGCTGTCGGTGCTGCTGGTCGAAGACAATGCGATCAACCGTATGGTGGCACGCGCGATACTCGAAAACGCAGGCCACCGCGTGACCGAAGCGGTGGACGGCTCAGTGGCGGTCGCGCTGC
>JANOYK010000269.1:0-3674 GCA_031428855.1 Burkholderiales bacterium
GGCCGGCATTCCGGCCATCCTGCGCAACGAAAATTTGATCCGTGTGGCCGGGGAAGTGCCGTTCGACCAAGCTTGGCCGGAAGTCTGGATTCTCGACGACAGCCACGCTGCGCCGGCTGCTGCGCTGATCCACGAGCTGCGGCATCCGCCCTATGCGCCGGGCTGGACCTGCCTGCGATGCCAGGAATCACTCGAGGGGCAATTCACCACCTGCTGGAACTGCGGCACTGACCGGCCGGACTGATCTGGAAACACCGGCCGGCCGCGCCGCCCAAGCCGCTCCGGTCATCAGCGATTCACACCCACCCCGCCACCGCCACCAGCGCCAGCAACAACATCCATAGCACCAGCGCGCGCCACACCAGCCCGACCGTGCTCGACAAAAACGCGGCGTCGGCCTCCAGCCCGGTGCCGATTTCAATCCGGTCGTCCAACGCGATGCCGGCCGGGCCGATACCCGCATGCAGCGGCTTGCCGAGCTTGACGCCAATCGCCCCCGCGCCTGCGGCCAGCACAATGCCGATTTCCGGATCGCGCCAGCGCGCCGCCTGATTGCGCCAGCAGTACACCGCATCCTCAAAATTGCCCGCCACCGCAAACCCGGCCGCAGTCAGACGCAGCGGCAGCCAGTCAATCCAGCAAGCTGCCTGATTGGCAAAATGGCCGAAGCCGCCATGCTCTGCGCCGGTCTTGCCGCCCCAGCGCTCTTTCAGCAGCAGCACGAGACGGTAGAGCAATGCGCCAGCCGGTCCCGGCAACACTGCAAACCAGATCAGCACGCCAAACACGTGGCGGTGCGAAGCGGTCAGCGCCTGCTCTATCGCCAGGCGCGCGATCTCTCCCGAGTTCAGATCATCGGCGGAGCGGCCGCGCCATGCGCCCATCAGCGCGCGCGCCTGCGCCAGGTCACCTGCGGCCAAGGCGCGGTGAATGTCGGTGAAGTGATGGCTGAACTGGCGAAAGCCCATTGTCAAATACAGGATCAGCACGTTCAACGCCCACGCCAGTGCCACCGACACATGGTAGAGCGCGTAGTACAGCCCGCAGGCGGCGCTCAACAACACACCCGCCGTGACCAGCCAGGCCGTCACACCATGATGATGCTCACCGGCATTGAGATGGTGCTCGACAAAATCGAGTGCCGCATACACCGGCTGGCCGAGCCGCCCGTGTGCCGGCAGCGGGCGGATTTGTTCGAGCAGCAGCGCCGCCAGCAGGGCCATGATGGTCATGCGCGCGAAGATAACATAGGGTTTGCGGCGGCATGAACAGCGCAATGAAGCGCGGTTGTGCCACAAACATGCGCCAGCTACAATCGCCGCCAATAAGGGGAAACCACATGCAAATCACCGCACCGTTTGGCTACGGCGAGATCGTGCCGCTGGAAAAAAATCACAAGGTCTTGCTGCCCGGCATGGGCGCAGGCGGCGGCAACAGCACTCCCTCGTTTTGCCGCAAACTCAACGCGATGGCGTTGTCGTTTTCCGAAATCATCATCGCCTCGCGCGACTACCCCATCGTCTTTTCGACTGCCGACAACGGCCAGTCATTCGCACCGCTGGCAGTGCTGGGGCTGGGCAACGAGCAAAACCTGTTCATCAATGCCGGCGGTGAATGGGGCGCTGACACGTACGTGCCCGCCTTCGTGCGGCGCTACCCGTTCTGCATTTCCAAAGTGTATGTCGATGGCGCGCCGCAAACTGACAAGGTGGTGTGCATCGACAAAACCTATCTCGATGACACCGGCATCGCCCTGTTCGACAAGGCTGGCCAGGCCACCGCACAGTGGGCTCTGCGCGAAAAATTGTTGTCCGAATACGAAGCCGACCTCGACCTCACGGCCCAAATGTGCGCCATCTTCACCAAGCTTGAATTGTTTGCGCCCTTCACCATACAGGTCAATGAAGACGGCAAGCAGGCGCTCGAGCTGCAGGGCATGCACCGCATCGATGAAGCCAAATTTCTCGCCCTCAAAGCAGCCAATCACAAGGCGTTGGTCGAAAAGGGGCTGATGGGACGCATCTACGCGCACCTGTTTTCGCTGGCCAATTTTTCACGGCTGTATGACCGCGCGGTGCAGCAGGCGCCAGCGGCGAAACGCGCTGGGCGCAGCGGCAGGTAAATGCGGCAATCCGGCAGTGTGGCCGTCTGCCCTCTGACAACCCACTGGAAACATACCAGAAGCGAACCAGCAACACGCAGGAGAGCCGCTACCGCCAATGTTCTTCGCCGCCATGCGCCGAAGAGCCGCCTGCACCAACAGTTTCAGGGCACCCCCAGATTTAATTCGTGTGCTTCACACCTGCCCGCCGTGCAAACCCGAAGTCAATCCGGGTGCTTCACACCGGTCCCGCGCGCAAAAAGTGGTACAGGTTGCGCAACATCGCGGCTGTCGCCCCCCAGATAAAACGGTCCTGATACGGCATCGCATAAAAGTGCCGTTCGCGCCCCTGCCACGGGCGGCTGCGCTTCTCGTGATTGGCCGGATCGAGAATGAAATCGAGCGGCACTTCAAACGCATCGGCGACTTCGTTGGCGTCGAGTGTCAATTCAAACGGCGGCTGCACCAGGGCCACCACCGGCGTCACCGCGTAGTTGGTGACGGTGTGATACGGCGGCAGCGCGCCGATGATGTCGATGTGATGCGAGGCCAGGCCAATCTCTTCCTGGGTCTCGCGCAGCGCGGCGGCGATGGCATCGGCATCCGACGCCTCCACCCGCCCGCCGGGAAAGCTGATCTGGCCGGGGTGATGCTTCATGTGCATCGGCCGCTGCGTGAGCAGCAGTGTCAGCGCGTCGCGCTGCACCAGCGGCACCAGCACCGCAGCCGGTTTGTAGGCGTGCCGAGCCGGCAACGCCAGGCCGGCGAACTGGCCGTCACCGAGCATTTCGTGGCGCCAGGCGCGCTGCTCGGCGAAGCGGGTGCGCAACTGCTGCGGCGTGATGCCGCGCACCGCAGCGAGGCCGGCGTTGTACGACGCCGGGTCTTGCGGCGCAATCGCGCGCGCGTCGGCAGTAGAGAGAGTGGCGCTGCGGTCAGTGGACATGGGCGGGATGGTTCACGCGGGACAAACCATTAATACGTTTCAGGCGAGTCAGGCAATGCAGGCCCGCCGGACAGCCAAAAACAAAACGGGGCGTCCGTCACCGGCGCGCCCCGCATGCTGTTGCTGGTGACGGTTACGCGGCGGCTGGTGCGGCTGGTGCTGCCGGTGCATCCACGGCGGCCGTCTTGACCACACGCTTGTGCAGTTTTTCCTTGATACGTGCCGATTTGCCCGAACGCTCACGCAGGAAATAAAGTTTGGCACGGCGCACGTCGCCGCGGCGCTTGACTTCAATCGACGCGATCAGCGGCGAATACAGTTGGAAAGTACGCTCGACACCTTCGCCCGAAGACACTTTACGGACAATGAAGGAAGAGCCGATGCTGCGGTTGCGGCGGCCAATCACGACGCCCTCAAATGCCTGCACCCGTTTGCGCTCGCCCTCGACCACATTGACGTTGACGATCACGGTGTCGCCAGGGGCAAACACGGGGATGGTCTTGTTCAGACGTTTGATTTCTTCCTGCTCAAGTTGCTCGATGATGCTGCTCATGATGTATTGCCCTTCTATATGTAAATGGACCGGGTTTGATTTTCACGCACCGCGTCACAGATTTTCTGTCTGCT
>JANOYK010000270.1:0-8934 GCA_031428855.1 Burkholderiales bacterium
CCTGGGGCAAAGCCTGCCGGGGCCGAATATTGTCAATCTGGTGGTGATGCTGGGCTACCGCCATCACGGCATATTGGGCGCGCTCAATTGTGTGGTGGCGATTTTGTTTGCACCGATGGTGGTGGTGCTGTTGCTGGTCAATGTGTATGCCGAGTATGCCAATCTGCCGTGGGTGCGGCGCATGATGGGCGGCATCGCGGCGGCAGCGGCGGGGCTGATATTGACGATGGGGGTGCGCATGATCCGCGCGCAGCCCAAACGCGCGGCGGTGTATCTGCTGGCGGGTGGTGTGGTGGCGGCCAAGCTGGCTGGCGCGCCGCTGTTGCTGGTGCTGTTTGGCTTCACCGGCGCGGGCGTGTGGCTGTCGTCGCGCGGTGCGTTTTGATCGGTTGAGACGCGGATGATCGATACCGACAACGTTTACATCGCGCTCGCGCTCAACTTCATGCTGCTGTCGTTGATGGCGGTAGGCGGTGCCAACGTCTTGCTGCCGGAGATGCACCAGTTCGCGGTGGAGTCGCGCCACTGGATGACGTCGAAAGAATTTTCCCAACTGTTTGCACTGGCGCAAGCCGCGCCCGGCCCCAATGTGCTGTTTGTGAGCGTGATCGGCTGGAAGGCCGCCGGGGTGACCGGCGCGTGCGTGTCGATGCTGGCGATCTGCGGGCCGTCCACCATGCTCACGTTGGTGGTGGCGCATTACCTTGAGCGCTTTCGCGCGGCACCGTGGCGCATTGCGTTGCAAAAGGCGCTGGCCCCGGTGGCAGCGGCACTGATTCTGACCAGCGGCATTTTGCTGGTGCGCTCGGCCGGGCAGACTGCACAGGCGCTGGTGGTGAGCGCAGGGGTGGTGCTGATCTCGATTCGCTACAACCCGAACCCGCTGTGGTTCATTGCCAGCGGAGCGGTGCTCGGGTTGCTGTTCTTCTGATTTCGCCGCAGCCGCTACACCAGCTTGTTGTTTTTGAGCGGCAAGCTGCGCACCGGTTTGCCGGTAGCCGAAAAAATCGCGTTCATCACCGACGGGGCCACGACGCAAATGGTCGGCTCACCAACGCCGCCCCAGAAATCAAAGGTCGGCACGATCACGGTCTCGATCTGCGGCATGTCAGCCAGTTTGAGGATCGGGTAATTGTGGAAGTTGGTTTCCACCAGACGCCCTTTGTCGACCGTGCATTCGCCGTAGAAGGTGGCCGAGAGGCCGTAGGCCACCGAGCCTTCCACCTGTGCTGCAATCTGTTGCGGGTTGACGGCGTGGCCGCAGTTGAGTGCGAGCGTCATGCGATGCACTTTGACTTCGCCCTGCGCGCTCACTGACACTTCGGCCACTGCCGCTGAATAGCTGCCATAGCCCATGAACTGCGCGATGCCTCTGAAGCGGCCGGGTGCGAGCGGCTTGCCCCAATCGCCTTTTTCCGCAGCGGCGTTGAGCACGGCGAGATGTTTGGGGTGCTTGCCCATCAGCGCGCGGCGGAATGCGAGTGGATCGGTGTTGGCGGCCTTGGCCACTTCATCCATGAAGCACTCGGAGTAGACGCCGTTTTGATTGGTGTTGACGCCGCGCCAGGTGCCGACCGGCACGTGGCTGTTGCGCATCGCATACTCCAGCAGCAGGTTGGGTACGGTGTAGCCAAATTGCGCGTCATCCGGCTCGGCCCACAGCCCTTGCAATTGACGCCGGTCGTTGCCGTCGCGCGCGGCGGCAGGGTTGACGCGTGCGTTGATCGATTGACCGGACACGCGGATATGCCAGCCCACCAGCTTGTTGTCTGCATCCAGACCGGCCGAGAGTTTGCACTGCGAGATGGGCCGGTAGTAGTCGTGCGTCATGTCCTGCTCGCGGCTCCAGATCATCTTCACGGGTGTGCCGGCGAATTGCTTGGCGATGGCCACCGCTTGCCGCGTGAAATCCTGATCGCCGCCGCGCCGGCCAAAGCCGCCGCCGAGGTCGTGTTTGTAGACCTCGCATTGCGACAGCGGCAGGCCGGATTCTTCTGATGCTGCCGCCATCGAGGCTTCGCCGTTTTGGGTCGGCAGCCAGACTTCGCAGCGGCCGGCGGTGACCAGCGCGGTGCAGTTGGCCGGTTCCATCGTCGCGTGCGCGAGGAAGGGGGTGCTGTACACCGCTTCGATCTGTTTCGTGGCACCGGCGATGGCCTTGGGGGCATCGCCTTCATTGCGCAGCGCATAGGCACTCGCAGCGGTGAGGCCTTCCTTGAGGCGCGCGTCAATCGTCGCGCTCGATTGCGCTGCGTTGGCACCTTCGTCCCATTCCACCGGCAGGGCGTCGAGTGCTTTCTTGGCACGCCACCAGGTGTCGGCCACTACCGCCACTGTGCTGGCGTTCACCTGCACCGCGCGCTTGACGCCAGGCAGATTGAGAATCTTGTCGCCGTCAAAACTCTTCAGTCTGCCCCCGTACACCGGGCAGCCTGCGACGGCGGCGTAGAGCATGCCGGGCAGCTTGAGGTCGATGCCGTAGATTTTGCTGCCGTTGAGTTTGTCAGCCGTGTCGAGACGTTTGAGCGGCTTGCCCGCGAGTTTCCACTCCTGCGGGCTTTTGAGTTTGATGCTCTTGGGGTCAGGCGGTGTGAGCTTGGATGCTGCCACGGCAACCTTGCCATAGGTGGTTTTGCGCTTCGACGCAGCGTGGGTGATGACGCCCTTGTCCACACTGACGTCGCCCACCGGCACCTTCCACTCATTGGCGGCTGCCTGTAACAACATCGCGCGGGCCGATGCGCCGCCCAGACGCACATAAGGGGCGGAGATGCGAATGCCGCGGCTGCCGCCGGTGCCCATCTCGCCCCAGGCGCGGTTGCGCGCATAGTTTTGGCCAGGCGTGATTTGTTCGGTGGTGACGTGCTTCCAGTCGCAATCGAGTTCTTCGGCCACCAATTGGGCGAGGCCCGTGAGCGTGCCCTGGCCCATCTCGGAGCGCGCGATGCGGATCACGCAGGTCTCATCGGGCTTGATGACGACCCAGGCGTTGACTTCGGGAGTGGCGGCTTCGGCACTCTTGGCACCGGCGGCGAGAGCGGGAACACTGAAGCCGAGCGAGAACCCGGCGGCAACTCCGGAGGTGCTCACGATGAAATTGCGGCGTGAGAGGTTGCTGACGGTGTTCGCTGCAACGTTGTTGGCGGAGGGTTTTTTCATGGTCATCTCCTCAGGCGGCGTAGTTGCCAGTGGTGGCAGCGGCGGCGGACTTGCGTGGTTGGCCCGGTTTGCCGGACGCAATCTCGGCAGCGCGATGCACCCCCGCGCGAATGCGCTGGTAGGTGCCGCAGCGGCAAATGTTGGTCATCGCCTCGTCAATCTGTTTGTCGGTGGGCTTCGGATGGGCTTTGAGCAACGCCACTGCCGCCATGATCTGGCCCGACTGGCAATAGCCGCACTGCGGCACATCGAGTTCGGCCCAGGCGCGTTGCACCGGGTGTGAATTGTTGCGCGCCAGGCCTTCAATCGTGATGATCTTGTCACCGCTCTTGAGCGCACTTACCGGCATCGAGCACGAACGCGTCAGCGCGCCGTTGATCTGCACCGAGCACGCACCGCATTGCGCCACACCGCAGCCGTATTTGGTGCCGGTCAGCCCCACTTGCTCACGCAGTGCCCATAACAGCGGCGTGTCGGCCTCCACCTGCACATCGTGGGTCTTGCCATTCACATTGAGTTTTGCCATTGAGGTCTCCTGGAAAGATGGGGGAAGGTGGGAGGAGGGTGGGAAATTCGCAGCGGGGAATAGCGTAAACCTGTTTGACGGCCTGCGGCATCAAGCCGTGCGCAAACTCGGCAACCCGATGCCGGTGGCATCGAACCCGCCGTCCACGGCCAGCGTTTGGCCGTTGATATAGCTCGCTTGCGGGCTGCACAAAAACCAGATCGCCGCCGCGATTTCTGATTCGAGGCCGTAGCGGTTGAGCGGAATCGCGTCGTGATAATCCTTGCGAATCGCGGCGCTATGCACTTCTTTCGCCATCGCCGTATCGACCGGGCCGGGCGCGATGGCGTTGACGCGCACGCCGCGATTACCCAGCTCCGCTGCCTGCTGTTTGGTGAGGTGCATCACGCCTGCTTTGCTGGTGCCGTAGGCGACGCGCAGGGTCGAGGCCCGCAGACCTGAGATCGAGCCAATGTTCACCACACTGCCCTTGTGGGCGAGCAAGTAGGGTGCGCATGCCTGGGTGCAAATGAATGGTCCGGTCAGGTTGACCGCCAGCACGCGTTCCCATTCTTCAACGGTGGTGTCGAGCAGCGGTTTGAAGACGGCGGTGCCGGCGTTGTTGACGAGGGCATCAATGCGGCCAAACTGTTTGACGATGCGCTTGACGGCAGTGTTGACTGGCTTGGCAAAGGCGACATCGCACTTGACGGCGAATACACGCGATGCATCCACGTTGGGGAAATTGCACAAGTGCGCTGCCGACTGTTTGAGGGCCGGGCCATCGATATCGATCAGCGCAACGCGCCAGCCCTGGCCAAGAAATTTTTCGGCAGTCGCAAGGCCGATGCCGCGCGCTGCGCCGGTGATGACGGCGACTTTTCGTATTTTTGAACTCATGGGGTCGTGACAGTGTGGTGGGAGGTGTGGAGCGCGCAGGACGCGCGGGATGCCGGCAAAGCGGCAGGAGAATTATTTTTGTGTGGCGGCTTTGGTTTTGCCAGGACGCTGCGCGGCCAGATGCGCCAGCATGGCGTCCAGTCCAAGCTGGTAGGAGTGGATGCCGAAACCGGCAATCACGCCCACCGCAGTCTCGGCCAGCAGCGAGCGGAAACCGCGCTTCTCGATGTTGGTGATGTGGACTTCGACATAGGGAAACGGCACCGCGCGCAAGCAATCACGGATCGCATAACCGGCGAAGATAAACGACGCCGGATTCATCACCAGACCATCGATTCCGGCCTCGGCTGCCTGATAAAGGCGCGTGACCGCATCGGCCTCGCTGTGGGTATAAAAAATGTCGAGTGCATAGCGATGGGTCGTGGCGTGGGCCAGCAGCAGGGCATCAAGCTGCTTGGCGCTGGTGGTGCCATAGATGCCGGGCTGGCGTTTGCCCAGATAACTCATGTTCGGCCCCTGGATCAGCAAAAGTTTATGCATGGGCGGCTTTCAAAAAAGTGTCAATGGCATGGATGGTAGCGGAGTGGCAGATGGGAGTGAGCCTGCGGGTGGTCTGCGCCGGATGTGCCGTACCCCGATGACGCCATCAAGCCATCAGCCCGAAACCCTTGGTGCAGGCGGCTATGAGACAGATGATCGCCTGAAACCGTTGGTGGGAGCGGCTCTTGTAGAAATGACGTTGTGGGGCCCGCCTCGCAGCTACTGTTTGATGAACTTGAGCGTGAAGCGGTCGCTTTCGCCAATCGCGGTGAACTTGGCGCGGTTCAGGTCTTTGGAGCGATAAGTCGGCGGCAGGCTCCACACACCATCCGGATGATCCTTGGTGTCCTTTGCGTTGGCATTGACTTCGGATGCGCCGGCGAATTTGAAACCGGCCTTCTCGATCAGCGCAATCGCGTAGTCCTGGCGCACGTAGCCGTTTTTGTTTTGCGCTTCCTGCGGCACATTGGGCAGGCCGCGGTGATCGACGATGCCGAGCACGCCGCCGGGTTTGAGCGCCTTGTGAAACGCGCGTAACGCGCCATCAATTTCGTTGCGTGCGATCCAGTTGTGCAGATCGCGAAACGTAATCACGAAGTCGGCACTGCCGGGCGGCGCGATGTCGTGTAACCCGGAGTTGAATTGCGTGACTTCGACCTTGCCATACAGCGCAGGCTCGGCTTTGAGCCGTGCCAGCAGTTTTTGATGATCGGCCACGTATTGGGGCGGCGCAGCCGGGTCGCGGTTGGCGGCGATGTAGCGGCCTTTGTCTTTCAGGTAGGGCGCGAGAATCTCCATGTAAAAGCCGCCGCTGCCGGGCAGGATTTCGACCACGGTGCTGTCTTCCTTGATGCCGAAGAAGGAGAGCGACTCAACCGGATGCCGGAAATTGTCGCGCGCCACATTGTTGGCGCTGCGATGCGGCGCGGCGGCCCAGTGCGCGAGGCCAGCGTCGTTCCGGATTGGCACGGGGGAGCAGGCAGCTGCCAGCCATGTGGCAAGCAGCAGGATGGCTGCGCGTGAGCCGGTTGGGGATGCGCGTGAAGTGGTTTTCATCTGAGTCTCCGGAACGCCGCGCGCGGTGCGGCGGCAACTGTGTGGCAGTGATGGCGTGGTCAAGACAGCGTGGTCAACATAGCGTGGTCAAGAATGAGGCAGCAGTGGCAGCGCCGCATAATATAGTGGATCAAACCCTTCCTCTTTGGACATTCCATGACGGTCACACTCGCGCAACTGATTGAACAACGCTTCGGCCTGCCGGCCACAGCGGGCGCAGGCATGCAGGCAGAATTTGAATACGGCAAGCCGGCGTTGAATACAGTAGCGAGCCTGCTTGGGCATCGCTCGATGCGGCGTTTCAAGCCGCAGCCGGTGGCGCGGGAAACCCTCGACATCGCGCTTGCCGCCGCGCTCTCGGCCCCGGCCAAATCCGACTTGCAGCAGGCGAGCATCATCCTCGTGCGCGAACCGGCTCTGCGCGCTGCCATCAACGCGCTGGTGCCATCAATGCCGTGGATCGCCAACGCGCCCGAGTTCCTCGTCTTCTGCGGTGACAACCGGCGCATGCGCCGCATTGCCGAGCTGCGCGGCAAACCCTTCCCCAACGACACGCTCGACATGTTTATGAACGCGGCGGTGGACGCCGGCCTCGTGATGCAGGCCTTCATCACGGCGGCCGAAGCGCTCGGGCTGGGCGTGTGCCCGATCAGCCTGCTGCGCAATGAGGTCGAGCAGGCCAGCGCGTTGCTGCGCTTGCCGCAGGGTGTATTTCCGGTAGCGGGTTTGTGCGTAGGGCACCCGAACGATGCCGGCCGCGTCAGTATGCGTCTGCCGCCGGCCGCCGTGGTGCATGTGGATCATTACGACGCGAGCGGGTTCGATGCGGAACTCGCCGCCTACGACGCACGCCGCGCCGCGCGTGAACCCACCGCACCGGACAAGCAGCGCCTGATTGAGCAATACGGTGTGGCTGAGCCGTATACGTGGTCAGAGGACAAGGCGCGCCAATACTGCGTGCCTGAGCGCCACAACTTCGGGCCGTATGTGCGTGGGCAGGGTTTCGCCCTGAAATAAGATGCGCCGCCAGAGCTACGCGGTCACGCTCCAAATATGGCAAACGAGCGGAGCGGCGCCCTCGTGGCTCACCCCAAATGATGCACCGGCTCGATGCCATAGACCGGTGTGGGCAAGCCTTCAAAGCGTGCCTTGAGCTGCAGCGCCAGATAAATCGAGTAGTGGCGCGCCTGCATCAGATTGCCACCCTGAAACCACAGGCCCGGCTGGTGGGTTGGTTTCCACATGTTGCGCAGCTCGCCCTCCCACGGGCCGGCATCGTTCGGCGTGGCCGAACCCAGGCCCCAGCATTTGCCTACCTTGTCCGCTACTTCGCGCGAGATCAAACGCGCAGCCCAGCCGTTCATCGATCCGTAACCGGTGGCGTAGACGATGTGATCGGCTGGCAAGGTGCTGCCGTCGGTGAGCGTGACCGAGCGCGGGTGGATCTGCTTGATCGAGACGCCGCTCTTCAAGCCGATCTCGCCATCGATGATGAGTTGCGACGCGCCGACATCGATGTAATAGCCCGAGCCGCGCCGCAGGTAGGCGGTGTGAATGCCCGAGCCATCCGCGCCAAAATGATATTGAAAACCCGCGCGCGTGAGGCCTTCATAGAGCGGCGCATCGCGCCGCGCGATTTCGTCGTAGACCGGTTTGAGCAAGGCCGGCATCAATGTGAGTGGCATCGACGCGGCGGTGAGGTCGGCAATTTCAGTGGTGATGCCGCTCTTGACTGCGGCTTCTGAATACAGCGGCCCCCACGCCAGCTGTTTCAACATCTCGGAGCGCACCACGATGGTGGGCGAGCGCTGAATCATGGTGGCGTGCGCGCCATGCTCCCAAAAATCGGCGCAGATATCGTGCGCTGAATTGTTCGAGCCCAGCACGATGCAGCGTTTGCCCTCATACCCGCTGCCGCCACGGTGCTGGCTCGAATGGCGGATCGTGCCCTCGAACGAATCCGCGCCGGGAATGTCCGGCAGATTCGGCACGCCCGACATGCCGGTGGCGAGGATCAAATGTTTTGGCCGCAAGGTCAGTTTCTTGCCTTCCCGTGCGACGCTGACGGTCCATTCTTGCGTGGCCGGGTCGAACTGCGCGCCGAGGCATTCGGTGCTGCTCCAGTAGTGCAGTTCCATCACCCGCACATACATCTCCAGCCAATCACCGATCTGGTCTTTGGGCGAAAACACCGGCCAATGGTCGGGGAAGGGCAGGTAGGGCAGGTGGTCGTACCAGACCGGATCGTGCAGGCAGAGCGACTTGTAGCGATTGCGCCAGGAGTCGCCAGCGTGCGCGTTCTTCTCGATCACGATCGCAGGCACGTTGAGACGCTTCAGACGCGCGGCGAGCGCAATGCCGCCCTGGCCGCCGCCGACGATCAGGCAGTAGGGCTGGCGCGTGCGGCCCAACTCGGCTGCCTCGCGCTGCGTGCGCTCCTGCCAGTTCTCGCGCTGCTGGAACGCGCCATGCACGGTGCCGGCCTCGCGCGTGTTGTTGCGCCCGGTCTTTTCTTCAAAGCCTTTGAGTTCCTGCAAGGCGGTGAAGAAGGTCCAGCAGTGGCTGCCTTTGAGGCGCACATAACCGCGGCCGCGTCCGGCAGCAGTCTCGAAGTTGAACCACGCGCCGGTAACGCCATCTTGCGTGGTGGCGTTGCCATCGCGCTGCCAGCGCGCGTGTTGTGTGGCGGCGCGCGTGGCAGCGAGCATGGCGCGGATCGACTCGCGGCCCGCGCTGGTGTGCAGATTCCAGGTGAAGGCGGCGAAGTCGCGCCA
>JANOYK010000271.1:0-8685 GCA_031428855.1 Burkholderiales bacterium
TGGTGCTGGCCGGCAGAGTGCCGGCCCTGGTGCTGGCGGCGTGGCTGGGCGGCAATGCGCTTGCCGTCATTGTTTTGAGCCTCGGCTGGCGGCGCGTCCAAACTGACGCAGTAGACGCCCTGCGCGGGTGGGAGCGGCAGCTTGCCGCGGGGTTGCTGGCGCAGGGCTTGCTGTGGTTTGGCCTGTTTTGCGCAGAAAACGCTGCCACGTTCGACCAGCGCGTACCGGTGCAGATGATGGCCTATGCCACCGTGTTTACCGGCACGGTGGTCTATTGCATCAGCCTGCCGGCATTTTTGGCGCTGGTGCTGCCGCTGGCGGCGGGCCAGCTGCTCTGGATCACAGCCGGCCAGGCAAGCACTGCCGAAGCTGCATTTATCGTTGCGCTGTATGCGGCAGTGCTGCTGACCGGCCTGCTGTCATTCCGCCGCGTCAATCTGACCGGTGTTGGCGCAAGTCTGGCGCGGCGCGAGTTGCTGGCTGAGCATGAGGCCCTGTTCAACAACAGCCTGGTGGGGATGGCGCATGTGCGCGATGGCCGCTTCGTGCGCGTCAATCCGGAAATGGCGCGCATCCTTGGCCTGGGCGTTGAGGAGATCAACGGCAGCTCGATCTGGCAGCTCTACGCGGATGAAGCTGCCTGGCAGCACAGCGCTGCCGGTGCCCGCAGCGCTGGCGGCCCGGTGTCGTATGAGCACCAGTACACCCGGCCGGACCAACAGCGGTTGACCTTGCGCGTCCATGTGACCGAGATTGCAAGCGGTGTAAAAATCGACGTTACCAGCGCCGCCGCCAGCCACACCGGTGCCAGCAGCCGCACACAACCCGGCGACCACATCTACACCGTGATGGACATCACCGCAGCGCGCAAAGCGGAGCAGCAATTGGCCGCGCGCGAGCAGGCCTACCGCCATCTGGCCGAAACCTACCATGTCATCACCTCCGCCGCCCCGGCCCTGATCTGGGCCACCGACGCCGCCGGGGTCTACAGTTTTGCGGGTGAACGCGGCAGCCTCGATATTCTCGGTGTGCCGGCCGCGCAGGCGGTTGGCAAGCGCATGACCGATTTGATAACGTTGCCCGCGCACGAACCGGACCAGGCCGTGTTCAAGCGCATGCTGGCCGGTGAGACGGTGCAGGACTATGTCAGCGAAATCGTCCATCCCGATGGCCGCCGCCTGTTTATCTCCAGCAGCGGCGGGCCGGAACACGATGCCGCGGGCGCGGTGACCGGCGCGTGCGGCATTTCGATCAACATCACCGGGCGCCAGCGCGATGCCGCCGCCTTGAAGCAGGCGCAGGCAGCGCTGACGAACGCGATTGAAAGCCTGTCCGATGGCTTCGCGCTGTTTGACGCGAACGGAAACATCACCATGTGCAACCGCCGCTTTGCCGACCTGATGGAACCGGACACGCCGCCGCAGCAGCTCATCGGCATGAATGTCGCTGAGCGGGTGCGCTCGCAGTTACGCCATGGCCAGATCATTCCGCCTGAATATCTTGGCGACGATACGGCGTGGCTGGCCGCGCGCATGCAGCACCACCGCGACGCCAATGGCAGTCCGGAACAGTTTCAAACCGGCGATGGCCGCTGGATCCAGACCACCAAGCGCCGCACCCCGGATGGCGGTGTGGTCGGCATCTATGCCGACGTCACCGTGCTCAAGCGCACCGAAGACGCGGTGCGGGTGCTGGCCCAGCACGACGCGCTGACCGGCCTGCCCAACCGCCGCCTGCTTGACGACCGTCTGCAACAGGCGTTGAGCCGGGCCAAACGCGAATCGTCAATGGCCGGGCTGCTGCTGCTTGATCTCGATGGCTTCAAACCGATCAACGACCAGTTCGGCCACCGGGCCGGCGACGAGGTGCTGCGCGTGGTGGCTCTGCGCCTCAAGGATTGCGTGCGCGCGGCCGATACCGTGGCGCGCCTGGGCGGTGACGAATTTGTGATTGTGCTCGATGGCTTGGCCAACGCCAGTGATGCCGGCGCAGTCGCCGCCAAGGTGATTGCCGCAATCAAACGCCCGATCGAGCCGGTCTGGCTGACCGCGCGCAACACCCCCGACTTCCTGATCGGCGCCAGTATCGGCATCAGTGTCTATCCTCAAGATGGCACCAGCGCGGAACCGCTGATGCGCTGCGCCGACAGCGCGATGTACCGCGCCAAGAAGGCCGGCCGCGGACGGTTTGCCTATCATGCCGCGCCGGACGGCCTGGTCATCGAGATGCCGGCACAGCCGCCGGTGCAAACCCGGAGCAGCACATGATGATTCTGCGCCGCGCCAATGAGCGCGGCCAGGCCGGCCACGGCTGGCTCAACTCATACCACTCGTTTTCATTCGCCGGTTATCACGACGCGAACCACATGGGCTATGGCCCGCTGCGCGTCATCAACGAAGACCGCATCACGCCCGGCGCGGGCTTTGGCACCCACGGTCACCGCGACATGGAAATCATCAGCTATGTGCTCGATGGCGAACTCGCGCACCGGGACAACCTGGGCAACGGCTCGGTGATCCGCCCGGGCGATGTGCAGCGCATGAGCGCCGGGCGCGGTGTGCAGCATTCGGAATACAACCACGCGCAGGCGGTCACCCACTTTTTGCAAATCTGGATCGAGCCCAATGTGCAGGGCATCGCGCCGGGTTATGAAGAAAAGCATTTCAACGCCGCGCAAAAACGCGGCCGCCTGACGCTGGTGGCGGCGCCGGCCGGCTCGCCCGAAGCCGATGCGCACACGGCGGTCACGATTCATCAGAACGCCAGAATCTACGCCGGGTTGATTGACGGCAGCGAAACCGCGCAACTGGCCCTCACTCCCGGACGCCGCACCTACGTGCATGTGGCGCTCGGCGCGGTGACAGTCAACGGCAGCGCACTCGCCGCCGGTGACGCCGCCAAACTGACCGGCGAAGCATCGCTCACGCTCACCCAAGGCCGCGCCGCCGAGGTGCTGGTGTTTGATTTGCCGTGACAGCGCAGAGGTGCTGATTCAAAAAAAACCGGCCCGCACCGCATCACGCCACACCGCCAAGAGCCGCTCCCACCAACGTCCGCGGCCTGCATGCTGATATAGAATGGCTCCCACCAAGGCTTTCAGGGCAATGGCCTGAACCGGTTCTGGCATGCTGATCCAGATCACCATCTTCCTCGCCGCCGCCATCATCGCGGTGCCGCTCTCGCGCAAGCTGGGGCTGGGAGGACGAGGCTAAACTGATTCAGACCGCGCGTGAAGCGGGCGAACAGTTACAAACCTTGTTTGAGAGCGATAGGGAAGAGAAAAAAATACCATGAACAGCCACGATCACAGCGGACACACGACGCACTCCGCGCAACAGCGCCACGCCGCCGCCGATCCACACGCCACCGCCGGCGCGCACCTGCCACCAGCGCGCCGCTACACCGGCCTCACCCTCGACACCCACGCCCACTGGTATCCGCAGGAGTGGCTCGATCTGGTGCGCAAAGAAGGCCCGGCGCAGGGAGCGCGCATCGAACACATTGACCCGCATGGTCAACCCGGTGGCCAGCCCGGCTACCGCTTCGTCAACGACAAGATCGTCAACGCCTTCACCGAAGAATTCGTCAGCCTCGAATTGCGTCTGGCCGGCATGGCCCGCACCGGGGTGGATGCGCAAGCGCTGTCGCTCACCACGCCGATGGTGTATTGGGCGACGCCCGCGTTCGGCGTGGCGCTGTCGCAGTGCTACAACGACCTGGCCTCGCGCGCGCATCTGGCCCATCCCAAACAATTCGTCGGCCTCGCGCAAATTCCGATGCAAGACCCGGCACTGGCACTCAAAGAACTGGAGCGCGCCGCCAAACTGCCGGGCCTGCGCGGTCTATATCTCGCCACCAACATCGACGGCAAGGAACTCGACGACCAAAGCTACTGGGACATCTACGCCAAATGCGAAGAACTCGGCTGGCCGATTTTTTTGCACCCGGTCTACACCATGGGCGGCGAGCGCTTCAAACGTTTTTACCTGAAGAACCTGCTCGGCAACCCCTATGACACCGGCGTCGCCGCCACCTGCCTGATCTTCGGCGGCGTGCTCGACCGCTTCCCCACACTTGAAATCAATCTGCCGCACGCAGGCGGCACCCTGCCGATCGTGATCGGCCGTCTCGACCACGGCACCAAACAGCGCGCCGAACTGAAATACATGCCGCAACTGCCGAGCGCCTACCTGCGCCGCTTCACCTACGACACCATCGGCCACGACGACACCATCAACCACAACCTGGTCAAGCTGGTGGGGGCAGACCGCGTGCTGCTCGGCAGTGATTATTGTTTTGACATGGGGCTCGACGACCCGGTAGCCACGGTCGAGCGGCTGGTGGACGTGAGTGTGGCTGACCGCGATTTGATTCTCGGTAAGACGGCAGCGAAATTGTTGCGCATGGAATAACGGAAAAAGGAAGATCGCATGAAGCGCCTCGATCAGATCATTTCGATTGCCTCCCTGACCGCCGCTGCCGCTGCGGCGTTCGCCACAACAAACGCCGCCGCACAAACTTATCCCGCACGCCAGATCCTGATGGTGGTGCCATTGCAAGCGGGTACCGCCGTGGACAACGTGGCGCGCACCCTCGCGCAGCGCATGACGCAGAGCATGGGCCAGACCATTGTGGTCGAAAATCAGGCCGGTGCGGCCGGCCAGATCGGCACCGAGCGCATCGCCAAATCCGCGCCGGACGGCTACACCATCGGCTTCGTCAACGATTCGATTCTGACGATCCTGCCCAACATCCACCCCAAGCTGCCCTACGACCCGCTCAAAGACCTCACTCCTGTTTCACGCGTGGCTGGCAACAACTTCGGCATCGCCGTACCGGCCAGCAGCAGCGCGAAAACGCTGGCCGAGTTGCTGGCGCAAGCGCGCGACAAACCGGGTGCCATCAACTTCAGTTCGGGCGGCAACGGCAGCCCGCAGCACATGGCGATGGAAATGCTCGCGGCAGCAGGTGGCGTCACCATGACCCATGTGCCCTACAAAGGCGCAGCGCAGGCGCTTACCGATCTGGTCGGCGGGCAGGTGCAAGTGCTCGCGCAGGGCCTGGGTGTGATGGTGCCGCAGCACAAGGCCGGCAAAATCCGCTTGCTTGCCACCACCGGCACCACGCGGTCGCCGCTCACGCCGGATGTGCCTACCGTGCGCGAGGCGGCAGGGGGCGCGGGTGGCGTGGGAGGCGCAGGCAGCGCCAGCAGCGCGCTGGCCAGCTTTGAATTCGCCACCTGGTTCGCTATCGTTGCGCCGTCTGGCACACCACGCGCCATCGTTGACCGGCTCAACGCCGAAATCCTCAAAGCGGCCGCACTGCCCGAAGTGCGCGAGCAGTTGCAGTCAGCCGGTTATGTGATCTACGGCAGCACGCCGGAGCAGTTGACCGAGGCTATCAGCGGCGGCATTGACAGAGTAGGCCGGACCATCCGCGACGCCCGCATCAAATTCGACTGACGCGGCAACCCTGCGCGCCTGCGCCACGCGATGCACCACACAACCACCGGACCTCTCACACCGGCGCACACCGGCTCAGACCGGTGCCGCCAGCAGTTCACGCACACCGTCCACCGTCAGCGGTTTGGTCACGTAGCCTTGAATGATGCTGATTGCCGCCGCGCGCTCGCGGTCCTGGGGTGACGCGGACGAGGTGAGCATCAAGAGCACGACAGCAGGTTTGCCCTGGAGCAGCGGCGTGGCGCGGCGCGCCACATCAAAGCCGTCCATACCCGGCAAGTTGATATACAGAAACACGCGGGTGGGCCGCGCCAGGGCAGCGGTTTGCAAATAGTCGAGCGCCTTGACGCCGCCGTCAAACACCAGCAGCTCACCGGCAAAGCCGGCCGCTTTGATGATGATTTCGTGAAACACGTTGTCCGACTCGTTGTCGTCAATCAGGATGATGCGTTCAATGCCGGTCATCAGGTCTTCTCCAATTGCCGGGGTGAATCCGGCAAAAACACGCTGAAACAACTGCCGCCGCCAGCAGCGGCAGTGACGCTGATGCGCCCGCCGTGCATTTCCGCGATCCGGCGGCAGATTGACAACCCCAGGCCAGTGCCTTCATATTGCTTGCGCAGGTGCAGGCGCTGGAACATGTCAAAAATTTTCTCGCGCTGCTCCTCCGGTACGCCGATGCCGTTGTCGCGCACCTGAATCTCGATGAAGCCGTCACCCGCCAGCGCAGCCAGTGTCACCTGCGGCACGATTTCCGGCGCGACAAACTTGATGCCGTTGGCCACCAGATTTTGCAGCAGCACGCGCAACAGGGTGCCATCACCGTGAACCCTCGGCATGCCATCCCAGTCAACACTGCCGCCGGTGCGCGCCATCACATCTGCAAGATCGGCGCTGACCAGATTCATGGTGGCATTGAGATCCACCGGGCGCAGATCAGCCATGTCTTTTTCAAGCTGCACATAGGCGACCAGGTCGTCGAGCAATTGCTTCATGCGGGTGCCGCCGCCTTGCACAAAATCAAGATAGCGGCGCGCTTCCGGCGGCAGCGCCTGCGCGTAGTGTTCCGCCAGATGGGTGCTGAAATTGATGATGGTGTTGACCGGCTCACGCAGGTCGTGCGACACAATATGGATGAAGCGCTGCTGCTCCAGCGTCTTGTGCTCCAGCTCGGTGAGTGAGCTGCGCAGGAGCAGTTCGCGCTCTTTGAGTTTCTGGACATTGTGGAGCCGTACCACAGCGCCGATGATGACACCGGCCGCATCGCGCGCCGGCAGATAGGTGACGTCCACATGGACCGGGTAGTCGGTGCCGTGCGCCAGCCCCCCCTCAAAATGTCCAGATTCCCCCGCCAGAGCAGCATCAAGGCGCGGTTTGACCGTATCCTCAAAAAACTCCTTGCCCAGCACCTGCGCCACCGGCTTCCCCTCGACCGCCTCACGCGCCAGCCCGAAAAAATCAAGATAGGCATGATTGGCATAGCGGTAGATGTGTTGATGGTCAATGAATGCGTTCATATCCAGGCTCGCGGTGGTCACGGCGACCAGAAATGCATTGCGCTGGCGCATCTCTTCAGAAGCCAGCAGCGCCTCCTCGCGCTGGCGCTTGTCATGCTCGATCAGCGACACCACCAAGCGCGACAGCGAGCGCAGGCCGTCAATCTGGGCCGCACTCAGGGTGCGCGCCTCGCGGTCCATCACACACACCGTGCCAAGCGCAAAGCCATCCCGCGTCACGATCGGCGCGCCGGCGTAAAACCGGATCTCAGGCGCCTGGCTGACCAGCGGATTGTCGTGAAACCGCGCATCCAGGGTGGCGTCTTCGACCACCATCACTTGCTCCGGCTCCAGAATCGCGTGGGCACAAAAGGCGACGTCGCGCGCGGTTTGCGGCGCATCAAGCCCGGCCCGCGATTTGAACCATTGGCGCTCTGCGTCGACCAGCGAGATCAGGGCAATCGGGGTGCCGCAGATGGTCGAGGCGAGCGCGGTGATGTCGTCAAATGTACCCTGCGGCAGGGTATCGAGAAGGCCCAGATTGGTCAGCGCGGCCAGGCGTGCGGCCTCGTTGGCAGGAAGCGGAGCGGATATCACAGGGAAGCCGCCTTGGGTTTCGCCTCGGGTTTCGCCCTTGGTCTACTCGAACCGCCCGCAGCCGTCACCATCGCGCATCGTGTCATTCAGCATCTCCGGTGATCCGTAACATCCCTGCGTTTTCCAGGGGATCAATCCATTTCCCGGTGCGGCAGCAGGCCCGATTCTATCCAACTCTGCCGGTCCACTGCGCACCGCCCAAGCCGCATCCCTCAAGCCGCGCAGCGCGGACACGACTTGCCCACCACATACTGCGGTGAGCGCAACTCTTCCGGTGACACCACCGCGCGACAGTTGAAGCACTCAGCATAGCCCGCCTCGGTCAACGCCGGCGTCAACGCCACGCGCCGGTCGAACACAAAGCAATCGCCGTGAAAGTGGCTGCCACCAACGGTTTCAAAGTATTTCAGGATACCGCCATCGAGCTGATAGACGTGCTCGAAACCTTGTTCTTCCATGTACAGAACGGCTTTTTCGCAGCGGATGCCGCCGGTGCAGAAGGTGACCACCGTCTTGTCTTTGAGCGCGGGTTGCTGCGCGCTTTTGTCTTCGCGGGCCAGCGCGTCAATCCGTTCCGGGAACTGGCCGAAGGTATTGATCTTTGGGTTGATCGCGCCCTCGAAGGTGCCGATGTTGATTTCAAATTCGTTGCGGGTGTCGATCAGTGCAATCTCACGCCCCTCATCGTCCCGCCCCGCGTCTAGCCAGCGCTTGAGCGTGGCGGCATCCACATGCGGCGCGCGCCCGCCGCCGGGGCGCACTTGTGGATGTTTCATGGTGATGATTTCTTTTTTGAGTTTCACCAGCATGCGGTTGAAGGGCTGATGGTCTGACCAGCTTTCTTTCGCGGTCAGGCCGGCGAAGCGCACATCGCTGCGCAGCCAGGCGAGCATGGCGTTGAGTTTGTCCGGCACACCGGCCAGAAACAGGTTGATGCCTTCGGGCGCGAGCAGCACGGTGCCTTTGAGGCCGGCGGCGGCGCACTGCTCGCGCACGCGTTCGCGCAGCGCCGGCAGGTTATCGAGTTCGACGAAGCGGTAGGCCGAGACGTTGAGAAAATTCTGTGCTGGTTGCAGCGCGGGCTGCGGTACGGCTGGCTGTGCGGCTTGCTGTGCGGCTGCCTGTGCTGA
>JANOYK010000272.1:0-9780 GCA_031428855.1 Burkholderiales bacterium
TGGCTGTCGCGGATTTCCTTGTAGATCGAGCGCGCAATGCGGCAAGCGGCATCGTGATCCGGCGCTTCGATCTGGTAGACGTTCATGCGGTTAAGCAGCGGATCGGGAATGCGCGCGGCATCGTTTGCCGTCGCCATCCACACCACATCGGCGGCATCAATCGGCAGCTCGATGAACTCGTCGATGAACTCGGCGGCAGTGTCGTGCTCAAGCAAACTGTAGAGCGCGCCGAGCGGATCGTAAGCACCATCGCCCGAGGCTTTGTCGATCTCGTCGACCACCATCACCGGGTTGGCGTATTCGCCGTGCAGAAACTGCTCAAACACTTTGCCCGGCTTGGCGTTTTTCCATTGCGATGATGCGCCGCCGATGATCCAGCCGGCCGTGAGCGAACTCATCGAGATGAAACCGAAGCCGGTGCCGAGCAGTTTGGAGATGCGCTTGGCGAAGTGAGTCTTGCCGATGCCGGGGTCGCCGAGCAGCAGCATCGGTGTCAACTCAAGGCGGTCGCGGCTGTCCACGCACAGTGCGAGCTGGCGCTTGATGTCGTCGAGCACTTCACTGAAGTTGGGCAGGTCTTCGTAGAGGCCATCCATCTCGGGCAGGCTGGAAGGCTTGACCGAGAAACGCTCGCCACCGGCGCGCAGCATTTTCTGGTAGGTGTCGCGCAGCGCGTCGTTCTGGGCGGAGACTTCACCCAATGCACGATCGACTTTTTTGACGTCGTACACCTGCTTCATGCCTGCAATCGGAATGTTCACCGGCTTGTAGGGGATGGGAAGGGAAATCTCGCTCATGGCGGCCTCACCTTTCTGGACAATTCGCTGCACACATCTGCGGACACATCGCTGCATCCGTTGCTGGACACTACTGGCGTATTGACATTGATTTAACTCCCGTGCATGAATGCCGTTGACGGGAGAAGATAAAGAATCTTGCGCCTATTCGCAAACCAGCACTCACACCTGAGCGCTGCCAATGCGCTGCGTTTCGTGTTGCCATTCGCGTTGGCATTCGCTGCGGGCGTTATGTGCTGCGTGGGATAATGCCCGCATGAACCCTGCAACCATTTCAGCGATGCCCGAAAACCGTTGGTGGGCAACACTCTTGGCGCTGTGCCTGATGATATGTCTGCATGCCACACCAGGTGCGGCTGGCAAGGCAGCAGCGCAGCAGGCAGCCCCTGCTGCATCCTCTGCGCCCCCTGTGGCCACTGCGCCCGCTCTATCTGCTACAGCGCCGGCACCTGCTGCGACGGCTTCACCTGGCAGCCCTGCCGGCCCCGAAGCCGAGTTGACCCTGCCGGCCGGTTTTCCACAAACGGTAGCCAAAGCCCTGCGTGCAGCCAAGCTGCCCGCCACCGCCATTGGTTTTTTTGTGCAGGACGTCACCGCGACCAAACCTGCGCTGGCGCTCAATCCCGATCGAGCGATGAACCCGGCCTCGGTGATAAAGCTGGTGACAACCTACTCGGCGCTTGAATTGCTCGGCCCCAGCTTTGTGTGGAAGACCGGTTTTTTTGCCAACGGCACACTGCGCGGCGATGTGCTCGATGGCGATCTCATCATCAAGGGTTCGGGGGATCCGAAGTTTTCACAGGAGCAGTTGTGGCTGGCGTTAAAAGCGGTGCGCGCGCGCGGCGTGCGCGAGATTCGCGGCAACATTCTGCTTGACCGTTCGGGGTTTGACGCGAATGGCTACGACGCATCCAAGTTTGATGGCGACCCGCTGCGCGCCTACAACGCCGGGCCGGATGCGCTGTTGATTAACTTCAAGGCGCTGGCGCTGACCTTTGCGCCGGACGACAGCGCTGCCGGCGTGACGGTGAGCGCCGAGCCGCGCGGGCTGCCGGTGCGCTCCGGCGTCAAGCTGACCAATGGCGCGTGCGCCGAATTTCGCGCTGCGCCAGTGAAGGCGAAGATCGATGCGGCCGGGATTCAGTTAAGCGGCACCTACTCCGCCTCGTGCGGCGTGAAAACCTGGTGGCTGCATCCGTTTGAGTTGTCGCATCAGCAGTACGCGGCGGCGGTGATCCGGCAATTGTGGACGGACACCGGCGGTGCGTTGAATGGTGACGTGCGCGATGGCAGCGTGCCGGCCGGCGCGCGCCTGCTGTATGAAGCCGAGTCGCAGAGCCTGGCCGAGATCACGCGCGACATCAACAAATTTTCCAACAACGTGATGGCGCGCCAGTTGTTCCTCACGCTAAGCGCCGAGACGCTCAAGATGGCCGGCAGCGCAGAGCGCTCCGCGCGCGCCGTCAAAACCTGGCTGACCGAGAAAAAAATCGGCGGCGAAGAACTGGTGATGGAGAACGGCTCGGGCCTGTCGCGTATCGAGCGCATCTCGGCGGGCGCGATGGGGCGCATGCTGGTGGCGGCATTCAAAAGCCCGGTGATGCCGGAGTTGATGTCGTCGATGCCGCTGGTGGCCTACGACGGCACCATGCGGCGGCGCTTGAAGGCGCGCGACATCGCCGGGCAGGCGCATATCAAAACCGGTTCACTCAACGATGTGCGCTCGATTGGCGGCTATGTGCTGGCCGCGTCGGGGCGGCGCTATGCAGTGGTGCTCATGGTCAACCACGGCAACGCTGGTGCCTCGCAAGGCGCGCAGGATGCCTTGCTGCAATGGGTCTACGCAGAAGGGTAGGCGCGGGCTGCGCGCATCCGCCACGCCATGCGATGCCCCTACACGCAGCGGGCGCAAGTCAACTCCGGGAAACACCGGGGAGACACCAGGAAACACTGGAAAACACATTGCAGCGGTGGCAGCGCTGGCGAATCTTGGCGATGAACTGGCCTGAAAGCGTCTCCCACAGCGCTTCTCCCGCATCTGCCTGCCACAATCCGCTCCCAGAGCCACTCTTAGGCCCATGACTGGCTGGCGATGAATCCGCGCCGCATTGCCCACCTCGACATGGATGCGTTTTACGCGTCGGTCGAGTTGCTGCGCCGTCCCGCGCTCGCAGGGTTGCCGGTGGCCATCGGCGGGCGCGGCGACCCGTCCCTGCGCGGCGTTGTCACCACCGCCACCTACGCTGCGCGCGCGTTCGGCATTCACTCAGGCATGGCGCTCAAGATTGCGGCGGCACTGTGTCCGCAGTGCGTGTTCCTGCCGGTTGATTTTGACGAGTACCGCAAATACTCGCGCTGGTTCAAGGCCGCGATTGCCGCGGTGACACCGGTGATCGAGGACCGCGGCATCGACGAGGTGTATATCGACCTCACTGACGAGGCCGCCGACTCGCACACACTGGCGCTGGCGATCAAGGCAGGCGTGGCGCGCGCGACTGGCCTGACCTGCTCAATTGCGGTGGCCCCGAACAAGCTGCTGGCCAAGATCGGTTCGGAACTCGACAAGCCCGATGGCTTGACGATTCTGGAGATGAGCGATCTTGAATCGCGCATCTGGCCGCTGCCGGCCAAGCGCATCAACGGCGTCGGCCCGAAGGCGGATGAAAAATTGGCGTGCCTCAACATTCGCACTATCGGCGACCTGGCGCGTGAGACACCAGCGTTTCTGGTCAAACATTTCGGCAAAAATTATGGCCTGTGGCTGCACGAATGCGCCTATGGCCGCGATGCGCGCCCGCTGGTGACGCATTCAGAACCCAAATCGCGTTCGCGCGAAACCACGTTCCAGACCGACACGCGTGACTGGAATGAAATCGCCGGCGTGCTGGCGGCGTTGTGCAAACAGTTAAGCGAAGATTTGCAGCGGCGCGGGTATCAGGCCCGCACCATCGGCATCAAGCTGCGCTACAACAATTTTCAGATCGTCACGCGTGACAACACCCTCGATCAAACCACCGATGGCGCGCTCACCATTCGCAAAGCGGCGTTTGAGGCGCTCGCACGGGTGGCACCCAAACGTGTGCTGGCACGACCGATCCGCTTGATTGGCGTGCGTGCCGGATCGCTCGCGCCGGCTGGTGCGGGCGCTGTCACCGCTGCATCGCAGCGCGGCATCTCGCTGCCGCTGTTTTAGGAAAAGCTGCAGGGAGCAGGTGCAGCACTGGCGTCAGCACCAGTCAGCATCAGTAAGCGCCAGTCAGCATCAGTAAGCACCAGTGAGCACCAAGGGGCGGCGCACCGGCGCGGTCATACATTGCGCCGGTGATGCGCACGCAGCGCAGAGATTCACGCAGCCCTGGAGACCTGGCCGCTCTCTATGAGATCAATCCCCTTGAGGCTGATCGCGACGCCAAGCCGGTTGAGTTTGACGATACCCAGCGCCGCCATGCGCCGCAGGCGCGGCCGCACGATGCCGCGCAGTTCCGCGTCGGGGTAGGCGCTGGCTGCCGGAAACACGGCACGCGCGAGTTCGGCAGCTTCGCGGCGGCGCTCGGAGTGCGCGTAGAGTGACTCGAGCAGACCGCGCTGAATCTGGTCGAGACGGATGGCGGCAATGGAGAGCGATTCGGGGAACATGGCGGGAGGCGGCGCGCGCTGTGACGGGGAAGGTGACGGGAAAGTCCGGCACATGCTGCGCTGGACAATGCAATCATCGTAGCAGCCGGCTGGCCCCGCAAGCGCTTGAACTGGCCGGAATAGATGCGGCATTTCATCGCATCTGGCACCCTCCGTGCGCAGCAGCGGCGCACCCCTGGCCCGGTTGATCTGCTCGGCTGAGGCATACTCCGCTCTCATGCCTGCCCCTGACGACAACGCCATCATTGCCGCTACCCGCGCCTGGGTAGAGAAGGCCGTGATCGGCCTCAATCTGTGTCCGTTTGCCAAAGCGGTGCATGTGAAGGATCAGATCCGCTATGTCGTGAGCGCAGCGCGCGATGACGACACCTTGCTGCGCGATCTGTCGGCCGAGCTCGAACATCTGGCCACATCCGCTGCTGATGCAATTGACACCACGCTGCTGATCCATCCCCACGTGCTCAATGATTTTCTCGACTACAACGCCTTTCTCGATGTGGCCGACGCGGCGCTCGAAGCGCTCGACCTCGATGGCCAGTTGCAGGTGGCGAGCTTTCATCCGGACTACCAGTTCGATGGCACGGCGCCCGGCGACATTGAGAATTTCACCAACCGCTCACCCTATCCAACCTTGCATTTGCTGCGCGAGATAAGTGTCGAGCGCGCGGTGGCAGCGTTTCCTGATGCAGCGGACATTTTTGAGACCAATATGCGCACGCTGCGAAAACTGGGCGTGAGCGGATGGCAGGCGCTGGGTTTGACGGCGCGTGCAAAATAGCGGCTTGGTCGCGTTGGCTGTGTTAGCTGTGTTAGCTGCGTTGATTGCATTGAATGCACTGGCCGTACTCTGGCCGCTTTGGCCGCACGCCATGTCGCACGCATGCCACCGGCGCTGCTGATGTACCTTGCCCACTTCATGGAGAACATTATGCGATGCCTCATCAAGACCCTTGGCCTCAGTCTGGTCGCGGTGCTCACCAGTCTGGCGCATGCGCAGGACTACCCGAGCAAGCCAATCCGCCTGATCGTGCCGTTCGCCACCGGCGGCGTCACTGACACCTCGGCGCGGGTGCTGTCGGACAAGCTGTCGCGGCAAATCGGCCAGCAGGTCATCGTCGAGAACCGCCCCGGCGGATCGGGCAACCCCGGCACGCAGTATGTCGCGCAGTCCGCGCCCGACGGCTACACCTTGTTGCTGGCGTTCGATGGCACCATGGTCATCAACCCGTTTGTGTTTCCCAAAATTCCGTTCGACACCGTGAAGGATTTCGCACCGGTCACCAAACTGGGCGACGCGGCGCTGGTGCTGGTGGCGCACCCTTCGGTGCCGGCCAAGACCTTCAGCGAATTGCTGGCCTACTCCAAGGCCAATCCGGGCAAGCTGTCGTTCGGCCACTCCGGCACTGGCGGCACCACCCATGTGGCGGGCGAGCTGCTCAAGCAGCGCACCGGCCTTGACATGATGCATATCCCCTACAAGAGCGGCGGGCAGGCGGTGGTGGATGCGATTGGCGGTCAAGTGCCGCTAGCCTATTCCGCCGTGGCCGGGGCGCACGCCCACATCAAATCGGGCAAGCTGACAGCAATTGGCGTGTCGTCACTCAAGCGCACCGGTGCCTTGCCGGATGTGCCGACCTTCACCGAACAAGGGGTGGCAGGGTTTGAGGCGGTGTCGTGGGTCGGCATCCTGGCGCCTGCCAAGACACCGAAGGCGGTGATCGACCGGCTGCACCGCGACATCACCGCAGCGCTGCGTGAGCCGGATTTGCGCGAGCGTTTTGGCACGCTCGGGATCGACCCGGTGGGCAACACGCCGGATCAATTTGCCGAGCAGATCAAGGCCGATCTGGCGCGCTGGGGCAAAGTCGTGGAGCAGGCGAAGATCAAGCTGGAGCAGTGAGTGGAGCGGCAAATACAACAGTGAAGTGCGGGGGCGCTGGCGCGGCGGCGCGGCGGCAGCGCCGGGCCAAACCGGCTCGCACGGCGGCAAGTGCGACTTGAGCGCCGTGGCATCCGTGACGGATTCGGCGCGGCCTATATTTCTTCGACCGCAAACAAACGGCGATGCTCACGCATTGCGTAGCGGTCAGTCATGCCGGAAATATAGTCGGCCACGGCGCGCGCGCGGTCCGCCACGGCCTTGGCCTGGTACTGCGGCGGCATCAGGCGCGCATCTGAAATGAACGCCTGAAACAGTTCGCGCACGATGCGGCGGCCCTTGGTGCTCATACGCTGCACACGGTAATGTTGATACAACGCGTCACGCAAAAAGCGCTTGAGGTTGAGTGACTCCTGCTCGACCGCCGGGCTGAAGGCAATCATCGAGGGCATGCGGCGCACATCATCAATCGATGCCGGTTGATGCCGGTTGATGTTGGCCTGACTCGCCGCCACCAGATCAAGCACCAGCGTGTTAATCATGCGCCGCACCGTCTCGTTGACACGGCGGCGCTCTGACGCTGCCGGATACAAGGCGTGCGCAATATCCCAGTGGCGCTTGAACAGCGGCACGCCCTGCAACTGTTCGAGCGAGATCAGCCCTGAGCGCATGCCATCATCAACGTCATGATTGTTGTAAGCAATTTCATCGGCGAAGTTGGCGAGCTGCGCTTCGAGCGAGGGCTGGGTGCCCTGCAGAAAGCGCTGCCCCACATCTCCGAGCGCGGCGGCATCGGCGGCGCTGCAGTGCTTGAGAATGCCTTCGCGTGTCTCAAACGTGAGGTTGAGACCGTCAAATGCGCCGTAGCGCTCTTCCAGCACATCGACTACGCGCAGTGACTGCAGGTTGTGCTCGAAACCGCCGTAGCCGCGCATACAGTCGTTCAAGGCATCCTGTCCGGCATGGCCGAACGGGGTGTGACCGAGATCGTGCGCGAGCGAAATCGCCTCCACCAGTTCTTCATTGAGGCGCAACTGGCGGGCAATCGAGCGCGCCAGTTGGGCGACTTCAATCGAGTGCGTCAGGCGGGTGCGGAACAAATCGCCTTCGTGATTGACGAACACCTGGGTTTTGTATTCGAGGCGGCGGAATGCATTGGCGTGAACGATACGGTCGCGGTCACGGCCGTATTCGGTGCGGCCGGCGGCCGCTTCTTCCCGCACCCGGCGGCCACGCGATGTGGCCGCCTGCGCGGCGCAGGGCGCGAGCAAGCTGTCGCGCATGCCGGTGTGCGCAGGCGGCGCGGTGACCGGACGAGTGGCTGCGGACGCGGCCAAAGGAGCTACTGCTGGCGCTGGCGTGCCCGGGGGCTTTGACAGTTCTGCGCTCATGCGAGCCTGCGCTGCGGCGCACCGGCGGGTGTTAGCGGCTGCACTGTCGCCGTCACGCTAGTCGCGTTCGCCACATTCGCCAAGTTCGACACCGCGTCCAGATCCGCCTCCGCCGGCCCCGGCACCTCTGCTGCTTCACAGTGTGCGGCAAGCACTGGCACCACTTGCGCGTCCGGCACTGCCGCGACGAACGCCTGACCGAACTGCTTGAGCAGCACATAGCGGATCGCACCCGCCTCAGCCTTCTTGTCCACCCGCATCAGTTCGAGATAGCGTCCCGTCCCCAGCGCAGGTGCCTGCACCGGCAGACCGGCGCGCTGCACCAGCTGTTTCACGCGCGCGGCATCTGCAGCGCTGATGTGGCCAAGCGCGGCCGATAGCGCCGCCGCAATCACCATGCCCGCCGCCACCGCTTCGCCATGCAGCCAGACGCCGTAGCCGACACCGGCTTCAATTGCGTGTCCGAAAGTATGCCCGAGATTGAGCCAGGCGCGCATCCCGGTTTCGCGTTCATCCTGCGCCACGATGGCAGCCTTGATTTCACACGAACGGCGGATTGCATGGGCGAGCGCGTCGTCCTCGCGCGCCATCAAGCGATCCAGGTTGCTCTCCAGCCAGCCCAAAAATTCGGCGTCGTAAATGAATCCGTACTTGATGACCTCGGCCAGGCCAGAGCGAAATTCGCGCGCAGGCAAGGTGGCGAGCACATCGGTGTCGATCAGCACCAGCTGCGGCTGGTAGAACGCGCCAATCATGTTTTTTCCAAGCGGGTGGTTGATGGCAGTTTTGCCACCCACCGAAGAATCGACCTGCGCGAGCAAGGTGGTGGGTATCTGCACAAACGGGATGCCGCGCTGGTAAGTGGCGGCGGCGAAACCGGTGATGTCGCCAATCACGCCGCCGCCCAAGGCGATCAACAGGGTCGCGCGGTCGCAGTGTGCCGCGAGCAAGGCGTCGTAGATCATTCCAAGCGTCTGCCAATTTTTTGCAGCTTCGCCGTCCGGCAAAATAACCTGCAAGACACGCGCGCCGGTCTGTTCCAATGCCCGCACGGCGCGGTCGAGATACAGCGGGGCGATGCGGTCGTTGGTGACGATCACCCTGGTTGAGGCCGGCACCGTGCGCAACGCCGCTGCATCGTCGAGCAGTTCGCGTCCGATCAGGATCGGGTAGGCGCGCGCGCCCAGCTCCACCCGCACTTCGAGGCGCGGCATCATGCCTGCAACGCTTCCGGCTTGATCCACACATCGCGCAATTGCTGCTCGATTTTGCCGGCCAGCAGGCGCGCGTTCTGGCGTCCGGTATCAACGACGATGTGTGCGGTTTCGCGATACAAGGGGTCGCGCTGCGCATACAACTCAGTCAGAAGCGCTTGCGGGTCGGCGGCGCGCAGCAAGGGACGATTCTGGTCATGCCGCGTGCGCATCCATAAATCAGCGGGTTGCGCGTGCAGGTAAATGACGGCGCCACAGCCGTGCAATGCCGCGCGGCTGGCCGGATTCAACACGGCGCCGCCGCCGGTCGCAATCACGATGCTATCGCGCTGCGTTAGTTCGGCAATGATCTGCGACTCGCGCTCACGAAACCCCTGCTCACCCTCAATCTCGAATATGACTGGCACCTTGACGCCAGTGCGCGCCTCGATTTCATGGTCTGAATCAACAAACACGCGGCCAAACGCGCGCGCAAGGAGCCGCCCAATCGTGGTTTTGCCAGCCCCCATCAGGCCGACCAGTGCGATGTTGTTCATCATGGAAGAATTCTAGCAGTGCGCCCCAGTATGAAATGCCTCACGTTGAAAAATTCAGGCCAAAAAAAACCGGGCGAAGTGCCCGGTTTTTTCGCGCCCGGAAGTTCAGCGCACGTTCAGCCGCTCACTCACCACGCGCGGCGTGATAAACACCAAAAGTTCGGTTTTGTCGTTGGTACGCGCACTATTCTTAAACAGGTTGCCGAACACGGGCAAATCACCAAAGAAGGGCACTTTGGTCAGCGTGTCACGCTCGTTTTGGGTATAGATTCCGCCGATCACAACCGTGCCGCCGTTATCCACCAGCACCTGCGTCTTGACGTTTTT
>JANOYK010000273.1:0-2874 GCA_031428855.1 Burkholderiales bacterium
AACACATCGATGCCGGCGAATTTTTTGAACAGCACCGCCTTGCCTTCCATCACCGGTTTGGCTGCCAGCGGGCCGATGGCCCCCAAGCCCAACACGGCGGTGCCGTTGGTGATGACGCCGACCAGATTGCCGCGCGCGGTCAGGTGGCGCGCCTGCGACGGGTCTTGCTCAATCGCGGTGCAGGCAAAGGCGACGCCGGGGGTGTAGGCCAGCGCCAGATCGTGCTGGTTCACCAGCTGTTTGGTCGGCGCAACTTCGATCTTGCCGGGCCGCGGATAGCGGTGGTAATCGAGTGCGGCTTGTTTGAGTTGTTCGTCTTGTTGGGTGGCCATGGCAGAGTAAAGGCGCGCGTAAATGCGCTGATTGCGGCGGGGGCGTGAGTCTACTCCTGTGTGCTGTGCCGCGAATGCTGCGGCGCGAAAGCGGCCCGGTGCCGGCTGCACAATCCGGTCGCGCCACCCGCACGCGCGAGTGACATCCACACTGGCGCGAAAGCTACAATCGGGCACCATGAACGCACCCCATCCTGCCGCGCTCCTGGCGCACCCCGCCGCCGCGCGCATGGCGCAGATAGAATCGTTTTACGCGATGGAAATCATGCGCGAGGCCGCCGCCCTCGAACACGCTGGCCGCTCGATCATTTACCTGTGCGTGGGCGAACCGGATTTCGTTGCGCCGGCAGCGGTGATGGATGCCGCCGACGCCGCCGCACGGCGTGGCGACACCCACTACACCGTCGCGCTCGGCATCGCGCCCCTGCGTGAAGCCATCGCCGGTTTTTACACCACACGTTATGGCTTCGCGCTGCCGGCCGAGCGCGTCGCCGTCACCGCAGGCGCCTCAGGCGCGCTGCTGATCCTGTTCGGCACCCTGGTCAACCCCGGTGACGAATGGCTGATGCCCGACCCGACCTACCCGTGCAACCGCCGCTTCGTTTCCCTGTTCGGCGGCACCACCAAACTGATTCCGTGCGGCGCGAGCGGGAACTATCAACTCACGCCAGAGCTGGTTGAGCGGCATTGGGGGCCAAACACGCGCGGCGTGATGCTCGCCTCGCCCTCGAACCCCACTGGCACCACCGTGTCCCTCGAAGCGATGCGCGGCATTCACAAGGCCGTGCGCGCGCACGGCGGCGCGCTGGTGGTCGACGAGATTTATCACGGCCTCACGTACACACCGGCGCCGTCCGGCAGCGGCGTTGGCAGCCCTGCGGGCAACCAGCGCTTTACCGAAGAACCCACCGCCCTCACTCTCGGCGATGATGTCTTCGTCATCAACAGTTTCTCCAAATATTTCAGCATGACCGGCTGGCGGCTCGGCTGGCTGGTGGCACCGGCATCGCACATGCCGCAGATCGAAAAACTCGCGCAAAACCTGTTCATCTGTCCGTCCACCATCGCACAACACGCTGCGCTCGAATGCTTCACGCCCGCGTCACTCGCCATCTATGAGGAGCGCCGTGCGCAATTCGCCGCCCGGCGCGACTATCTCGTGCCCGCCTTGCGTGATCTCGGCTTCAAGATTCCGCACACGCCCGAAGGCGCGTTCTACGTCTATGCCGATGTGTCGGCGTTCTCGGACGACAGCTTCCGCTTCTGCACCGAGGTGCTGCACGGCGCTGGCGTGGCGATCACGCCGGGGCGCGATTTTGGTGATGTCGATGCGCACAAATATGTGCGGCTCACCTACACGATTGACATTGCGCGCTTGCAGGAAGTGGTGGCGCGCCTGAAGACCTTCCTGAAAAAATAAGCAAAGGGGATTTGCATGGCCCGCATCGCCGTCGGCGGTTTTCAACACGAGACCAACACCTTCGCGCCCTCACCGGCCAACTACGCCGCGTTCGAGTCCGGCGGCGGCTGGCCCGGCATCTGCTTCGGAGAAGCGCTCCTGCCAACGCTCTCCGGGGCGAACATCCCGGCGGGCGGGGCGTTTGAGGCATTTCATGCGGGCGGCCATAGCACCATTGGTCTCGCCTGGGCGGCAGCTTCGCCATCGGATCGCGTCACGCGCGATGCCTATGAGCGCATCGCCGGCGAGATCATCACGCGCCTGCAAAAAGCGCTGCCGGTTGATGGCGTCTATCTCGACCTGCACGGCGCGATGGTGGCCGAGCACTTTGATGATGGCGAAGGCGAATTGCTGGCGCGCGTGCGCCGCGTGGTGGGCGCAAAGGTGCCGGTGGTCATCAGTCTCGATCTGCACGCCAACGTGACGCGCCAGATGTTTGCTCAAGCTGACGGCATGGTGATCTACCGCACCTACCCGCACATTGACATGGCCGAGACGGGAGCGCGCGCGGCGCAGTTGCTGCTGCGCATGCTCGAGCGTGGCCGCCGTCCCGCCAAACGCTTTCACACTTTCGACTACCTCACCGGCATCCCGTCGCAATGCACCTTCATCGAGCCGTGCCACAGCATTTACGCGCTGCTCGATGCGCTGGAAAAAACCCACGGCGTGTCGCTCTCGTTCGCGCCCGGTTTTCCGATGGCCGATTTTGCCGAGTGCGGCATGTCGATCACGGGTTTCGGTGACGACGAGCGCGCGCTAGAGCGCGCGATGACGCAATTGCGCGTCCGCATCGAGGAGGCCGAGAAGGAATTCGCCCTCGAACTGTATTCACCCGGCGAAGCGATTGCCCGCGCCATGCGCACCGGCAGCATCGGCGCGCCCACCGTGCTGGCCGACACGCAAGACAACCCCGGCGCCGGCGGCAACGGCGACACCACCGGCCTGCTCGCGGCGCTGCTCGCAATCAAACCACAGGACGCCGTGATCGGCATGATGATCGACCCGGCCTCGGCCCGGCGTGCGCACCAAGTGGGGCGCAACAACACGGCGGATTTTTCGATCGGCGCGATCTCGGGCACAGCG
>JANOYK010000274.1:0-7003 GCA_031428855.1 Burkholderiales bacterium
ACCCTGACCCATAGTGGCGTGAAGCGCACCGTGCGGGTGAGCGGCGGCGTGATCTTCGCCACCGGCGGCTTCAACCGCGATGCGGCGCGGCGCGCACAGTTGCTGCCCGGCCCGGCCGGCGCAGACAGCGCATGGTGCGCCTGCGCCCCCGCGTTCGGCGGCGTAGCGCACGACGTGGCGATGGCAGCCGGTGCGCACTATGGCGGCGGCGCACTGACCAATGCGTTCTGGGCGCCCGTGTCGATCCGCCAGCGCACCGATGGCAGCAGCGCCGTGTTTCCCCATTTCGTCCACGACCGCAGCAAGCCCGGCACGCTCTGCGTCAATCAGGCCGGACAGCGCTTTGTCAACGAGAGCACCTCGTATCACCTGTTTGCGCTGGCGATGCAGGCAGAGCAGACGCGCGCGGCGGCTGACGCTGCGCACCCGTCCGCCATTCCGGCCTATCTGATCGCCGACAGCAAGGCCCTGCGCAAATACGGCCTGGGCATGGTGCGCCCTGGCGGCAGAGGCCTCGCGCCGTTTCTGGCCGATGGTTATCTGGAGCAGGCGGCCACGCTTGAGACGCTCGCCGTCAAGCTTGGCATTGACCCGTCAGGTTTGCGCAGCAGCGTTGAGCGCATCAACCATTTCGCCGCCAGCGGCATTGACGAAGATTTTGCGCGCGGCAGCACGGTCTATCAACGCCACAATGGTGACGCCGCCGCCGGATCCAAAAACCCCTGCCTCGGCCCGCTCAAGACCGCGCCGTTTTACGCCGTGCGCTTGTATCCCGGCGATATCGGTGCCGCCACCGGATTCGCCACCGACGCACACGCCCGTGTGCTCGGCGCGGATGGCGAGCCGGTGCCGGGCCTCTATGCAGCCGGCAACGACATGCACTCGATCATGGGCGGGGTCTATGCCGCACCCGGCATCACGCTCGGGCCAGCGCTGGTGTTTGGCTACATCGCTGCACGCCATGCAGCCGCGCGGGCCGAGGCGCGGCACAACCCACCAGGCATCACAACATGACCACTCACGCGTTGCTCAATGGCGCAACGCGTCTGATCGGCATCATCGGTGACCCGATCGCGCAAGTGAAATCTCCCGCTACGGTGAGCCGCATCATGCAGGAGCAAGGCCGCCATACCGTGTGCGTGCCGCTGCATGTGAGCGCGGCACAGTTCGACGCTTGCGTGCAGGGCGCAGGCACCGTGCAAAACCTTGATGGCCTGATCGCCACGGTGCCGCACAAATTTGCCATGCGGCGCGCCTGCGCAACCGTCACTGAGCGCGCTGCCTTTCTCGGGGTCGTCAACATCGCGCGGCGCAACGTTGATGGCAGCTGGCATGGCGACATGCTCGACGGCGCGGGCTTTGTCGCTGCCGCGCGCGCAGCCGGCTGCAACCCGCACGGCAAGCGCGCCCTGATGGCCGGCGCAGGCGGTGCAGGCACCGCGATTGCCTATGCGCTGCTCGACGCCGGTGTGACTGCACTCGCGATTCACGACAGCGACACGGCGCGCCGCGACGCGCTCATCGCCCAACTCAGTCAGCGCTTCGCCGGCCGGGTGCGCGCCGGATCACACGACCCGCACGGGTTCGACGTGATCGTCAACGCCACGCCGATGGGCATGCGCGCAGGCGACCCGCTGCCGTTCGATGCAGCGCGCCTCACCGCCAGCATGTTTGCCGGCGATGTCATCACCCTGCCCGAGGTGCCGCCCCTGCTCGCCGCTGCGCGCGCAGCCGGCTGCACTACCCAAACCGGCACCGCCATGTCGCTCAAGGTGTGCGAGATGATGGTGGCGTTTTTGCTCGAAGCGCAAGGCAGTCAAGAGGCGGCGCGTTAAACCAGCCCAAGAGCCGCTCCCAGAGCCATTCTTCGCGCATCTTCCGGAAGCCGGTTGATACATGATTGATCCTACATTGAGCGCGAGCGCGTGTTCTACCAGAAGACTGGGCGGTTGAAATAAGGCGGTGATGTCAGGGCGGTGCAGTGAACCTGCGCCGCCCTGAGGGCGCTTGGCGCTTTTGTCAGTGGCGCGGCAGTGTTTCAGGCAGGTGTTGCTCCCACCACCGCCGCGCTTGCCGTTGTTGCGCTGCCGATAGTGATAGTGATTTGCCAATGAAGTAATTGGAAGGTATCATTTGGTATCTACCAAATGGAGCGCGCCGTGAACACCCTGAGAGACACCGCCAAAATTTTCACCACCGGGCGCAGCCAGGCTGTGCGCCTGCCCAAGGCGTATCGCTTTGCTACCGGCGAGGTATTTATCGAGCGCAAAGGCGATCTGGTGATACTTCGCCCCAAGCGCGAACCGGATCAGTGGTGGAGCGCCGTCGAAACAGCGCTGGCCGGTTTTGAGGGCATGCCTGCAAAAATCGAACGCCGCCGCGGCCTGCTTCGAGACGATATTGAGAGCCTCGACTGATGGCTGGCCCGCTGTATCTGCTCGATACCAACATCATCATCCATGCGCAGCGTGGTCATGCCAATGTGCAAAAGCGCATGCGCCGGGCGGGGCAGTCCAATCTGCTCTTGTCGTCGCTGGTAGCAGCCGAGTTGGCTTACGGCGTTGAAAAAAGCACGCACAAAGCCCAAAACAAGGTGGCACTGGAGGCGCTGCTTTCCGCTTTTACGGTGATGCCGTGGGACGAGTCTGCCATGTGGTTCTATGCGGAAAATTTCCACCGGCTCAGATCAGGCGGCACGCCGACCGGCGAAATCGACTTGCTCATCGGCTGCCAAGCGCTGGCGCTCAACGCCATTTGTGTGACCAACAACACCCGTGAATTTGAGCGGATTGACGGATTGAAGCTGGAAAATTGGGTGACCTGAAGAAGCTGGTGCCCCGGTTATTGCATCCCCGGTGAAGTAACGAAATTCACCGGCACAGACTGGGGCCAGTCACTCCAGCGTCAACTTCTGTTTCTTCACAATCTCCACCCGCAGCTGTTGCTCGCGCGCGATCTTCTGCGCGAACGCTTCCGATGTGCCGCCATCAATGATCGCGCCGCTATCGGTCAAGCGCTTGCGCGTGTCCGCATCGGCCAGGGTGCGAATCGCGGCTGCGCGGATTTTTTCGGTGACATCGCGCGGGGTGCCGGCCGGCGCGAGCAGGCCATACCACGCCATGTTGTTGGCGTCTTTCAAGCCGGCTTCGGCAAAGGTGGGCACGTCGGGCAGGGCTTCCACGCGCGCGTCGGCCATCACCGCGAGCGCCTTGACGCGCCCGCCCTTGATGTGCGGCAAAGAGGAGGGCAGGTTGTCGATTTGGCCGATCACCTGGCCTGCGATGACGTCGTTGGTGGCCGGGCCGGAGCCGCGATAGGGGATGTGAACCATGAAGGTGCCGGTGAGCACCTTGAACAATTCGACGTCGAGATGCGAGATCGAGCCGGCACCGCCTGAGCCATACGAATATTTTCCGGGGTTGCGGCGCAGCAACGCGATGAATTCCTTCATGTCTTTGACCGGCGCGTTAACCGGGTTGACTGTCATCACATTGGGTACGTTGACGAGGTTGATGACCGGCACAAAATCGCGCGTCGCGTCATACGGCATCTTCGGATTCATCGCCGGGTTGGTGGCCAGCGTTGAAACGGTGGCCATGCCGAGCACGTAACCATCCGGCGGCGCTTTGGCCACGAAGTCGGCCCCCACGGTGCCGCCGCCACCGGCGCGGTTTTCGATGATGACTGGCTGGCCGAGTTCACGCCCGAGCTTGTCGCCGATGAAGCGCGCGACGATGTCGGTGGTGCCGCCGGGCGCGAACGGGATGACAAGGCGTACCGGCTTGCTGGGGTAGGTCTGCGCGTGGATTGCCGGGGCGGTAACGCAGAATGAGGCGGCGAGCACCGTGGTCAGCACAGTGCGCAAGGAGGATGTCAACATCGAGGCTCCAGCAACAATAGAAAGTACCAGACGAAGTAACGGCGCTATGCCGCCAAAACCTTTGGTGGGAGCGGATTTCAGCCGAATACCTGTGGCGGCCAGCTTGGGCCGGTACCAGATCAAGCAGAGACCGGCGCAGAGCCGGCCACAGCGGCCTGTTCATCCGCCACGCCCGGCAGCAGCGTCAGAATTGCCAGCGTCGTCAGCGAGAAGCCCGCCAGGATCAACATCGAGTTGCCAAATCCGAGCTCCTTGACGACCGGGCCGAGCGCCAACACCGAGAGTGAGCTGACCGCAAACGACACGCCGAGACGGATGCCCGAGACGCGCGAGCGCACCCGGTCATCGACATAGCGCGCGATCATGAGATCGGTGAAAGGGATGGCACCGAACACAAAAATCATCACGCCCATCAGCGCAGCGAACAGCCACCAGCCTTGTGCGGTGGAGGCGAGATAGAGCATCGGAATCTGCGCCACCACCATGAACATGAAAAACGGTTTCAACGCAAAGCGGCTCACCAGATTGCCCACCACCACCTGCGCGATCGATGCCACCGCGTAGACCATGGCGAGCAGCAAGCCGAGCGTGGCCGGGTCTTCCATCACGCCCCGGAAACGCTGTTCGATCAACTGTCCATTGCCATTGGTGGTGAAGTTGAACAGCACGCTGCTGGTGATCGCCGCTGCCGTCATCACCACCATGGCGCGCGCCAGCATCGCGGGCGGCAGCGTCACCTTGGCACCACCCTTGCGCTTGGACGGTGCTTCGGTTTCGCGCGGGCAGGTGAGCGCAAACACCACGCCGCAGGCAATCGAGAGCAGCCCCGGTACGATGAAGGCCGCGCGCCAGCCGACCCACTTGATGAGAAAGCCGGTCAACAGCGCCGCGACGGCAATGCCGAGGTTGCCCGACAGGCCGTTGAAGCCAATCGTTGCACCGGGGTTGGCCGCGCGCTCCAGCAACATCGGAATGCCGACCGGGTGATAGATCGAGGCAAACACGCCAATCAAGGTGAGCGCCGCTGCAAGCTGCCACGCGTTTTGCGCCGCTGCGGTGAGAACTGCCGCCGCACCGATGCCAAAGAAAAAACACAACATCATGCTGCGCCGCCCCCACAAATCACCCAGGCGGCCAGCCGGCAGCGAGCCCAAGCCAAACATCAAAAATGCCCCCGCGCCAAACGGCATCAGGTCTTCCCATTTGGCGAAACCGAATTCCGCCGCGATGGTGGCGACCGCCGCCGCGAAGATCAGCAAAAACAAATGATCGACCGCGTGCGCGATGTTGAGCAGGGCTTTGACGACGGCGGGGTAGTCGTGGGTGGCGCCGGTGGAGACTGTCATGGGTTTGTATCCAAGAGGTGAAAAGTGCAAAAGTGTGCCGACTCGATAGTGCAAGTATCCGTGAATTGCGGGGCGCGCGCAGAGGCTTCGACGAAAATACATGAAACCGGCCGGAAACCGTTGGCGGGTGCGGATCTTCGGCAAAGATTAGCGTAGAAGCGTTGGTGGGGGCGAGTGTAGGCAATCGGTTATTGACGGATTTCGACTCGCGCAGGCCATGGTGCAAAACGCGCCGGCGCTAGTCACGCCGCCCAAACCACACCGTGCGCCGCAGCGAAGTGAGCGCAAAGCACGCCCCCGCCGTCAGCGCCGTCCACCTGAACACGGCTTCAAATCCGGCCATGAACGCGTCTCGCGCATGTACCCCGCGCGCGAGCGCACCTGCCTCCACGCTTTGCAATACCCACGTCAGCAGCGACACGCTGAGCACGATGCCGATGGTGCGTGTCACCATCGTGAGGCTCCCGGCCACGCCACGCTGCGATACCGGCAGGGCTGCGGCGACGATATCGGTATACGCCACTTGATACAGCCCGATGCCGGCCCCCTGCAACAGCAGGCACGCCACCATCGGCAGCCAGTGCGGCGCAGGCGGCCACTGCGTGATGGCGGCGAGGCCAACCGCCACCAGCACACCGCCAGCGAATGCGGCGCGCCGCACCCCGAGCGCGCGCACCAGCGCGGGGGCCACAGCCGAGCCGGCCAGCGCACCCATGGCCCAGCACGCGAGCAGCATGCCGGTGGCGAGCGGCGTCCAGCCGCCGATGCGCGTGAGGTAGAACGGCACGATCAGCGGAATCGCGAAACTGGTGGATTGCACTACCACGGCAGCGAGATTGGGCAGCACAAAATCGGGATCACGCACCACTGCATGTGGCAGGAACGGCGTGACGGCGGCTCGTTGACGCGCCACAAACCAGATCATCAACAGCACACCGCCGACTGCCAGCGGCAGAGCGGGCCAGAGCAGCGCGTCCGGCCGCATGATGGCGGGCGCGAGCAATAACAGTGCGGTGCTGGCGGCGAGCAGGAGCATGCCGGTGAGATCGAATGCTGTACGTTGAGGCGTCGGCGGCACCGAAGACACCGGTGCCACCAGCGGCACCACGAGACTGCGCGCCAGCAGCGGCACGCAAGCGAACGCGAGCAACACCACCGGCACACGAAACCAGTACACGCCGGGCCAGCCGAGCAGCGCCATCGTCACCCCGCCTGCGAGCGGTGCCACCACGCCGGCCAGGGCCGACATGCCGCCATACACCGACAGTGCCCAGGTGCGGCGGCTCTCGTCTACCAGCGCGGTGGCGAGCGCGGGTGCGCACGAGAGCGTGAGTGCCACGGCAATGCCTTGCAGCACGCGCGCACTGAGCAGCCAGGCGTAGCTGGGTGCCAGCGCACACAAGGTGAACGCAAGCGCGCCGAGCAGCAGGCCGGCGCGAAACACGCGCAGATGGCCGATGCGGTCACCCAGCGCGCCGAACGCCAGCATCAGGCTGCCGTAGGTGAGCACGTAACACACCGCTACCCAGCGGATCGCGCGCGTCTCCAGCCCGAACGCGGCGGTGATGGCGGGGAAGGCGATGTTGACCGAAAAATCGAGCGGCGCGATCGATGCGCCCAGACCGATCACCGTCAGGCCGGCTGCTTGAATGTGCGTGGTGCGCATGGTGGTCAAGCTGATGTGAATGACGTCAGCCGCTCCCACCAAGGGTTTCGCGGTGACAGTGCCAAAGAACCTGATGCAACCAGCAGTATGGCGTGGCGCGTCATCGCGTTT
>JANOYK010000275.1:0-1817 GCA_031428855.1 Burkholderiales bacterium
GCAGATTGCTGGGACGAAGACCGAATCCGGCATGGCTGGATTTGCGCATCAATTGCCCTTCACGCCGGCGGCGCGGATCAGCGGCCCCCATGTGCGGATTTCGTTTTGGATAAACGCAGTGTAGTGGGCGCGCGCCATGAAGCGCGGGTTAAGGCCCAGCTCGGTGAGCTTGGTCTGCACGTCAGCCTGCGCGATCATCTGCGCCAGCATACGTTCCTCTTCCTCTTGCCCCACCAGGTAACACGAGCCGGTGCAAGCGAAACCGGCTGCCGCGAGGGGTGCCACGTCAAACTGCGCGAGAGTGGCGGGCAGGCGGTCAAAGTAATCGAGCAGGCGCTGGCGTGAATCGGCGATGGGGCTGGTGAGGCGCGCAGTGAGCACGGTGCCGCAGAGCAGTAACTGCATGTCCGGTTCGACCGTGGTGTTGGCTTGCGGCGTGGTGATGCCGGTGACGCGGCCGTATTCGGGCGTGTGTGCGGGTGTGCCAACGAGGTTGTGTAAAGCCAGCCCGGCATCAGTCCCGGCATCGGCCGTTGCCACATCAGGCCTCATAGGTGTTGCCGCGCGCGATCAACTCGGGCGTGCCGATCAAGACATTGAGGCCGTCAAAGTCGAGCATGCGGTCTGCATAGGGTTTGGTGCTGCCGTGCTGTTTGAGACTTGCGTAATAGCTGTCCAGCATGTGCGCCACCGCGCGCACGGTGCCGCCGGGGAAGATGGCGATGCGGTAGCCGAGCGCTTCAAGATCGGCCGCGCTCTTGACCGGTGTCTGCCCGCCTTCGACCATGTTGGCCAGCAGCGGCGCGCGGCCAGCGAAGCGTGCGTTGACAGCACCCATTTGCTCTTCCGATTTCACCGCTTCGATGAACAGCGCATCGACACCGGTTTCCAGATAGCGCTCGGCGCGCTCAATGGCAGCGTCGAACCCCTCCACCGCCACCGCGTCGGTGCGCGCCAGGATCAAGGTGTCGCTTGAAGCGCGCGCATCGAGCGCGGCTCTGAGCTTGCCGGTCATCTCGGCTACCGGCACTACGCTCTTGCCGCTCAAGTGGCCGCAGCGCTTGGGGAAGGTCTGGTCTTCGAGTTGAATCATCGACGCACCGGCGCGCTCAAGGCCGCGCACGGTGCGTTGCGTGTTGAGCGCATTGCCAAAGCCGGTGTCAGCGTCGACGATGACCGGCACATCAACCCGCTCACGAATTGCCGACAGGGTGTCGCACACCTCGGTGAAGGTGGTGAGACCAATATCGGACCTGCCCAGGCGTGTGTAGGCAATCGACGCACCCGATAGATACAGCGCTTCAAACCCCGCTTGCGCGGCGATGTGCGCCGAGAGCGCGTCGTAGACGCCGGGCGCGAGCAGGAGGCGCGGCTGTTGCAGGCGGGTGTGCAGAGTGGCGGGGTGATTGGCGGATTGGGCGGAAGGGTTCATGGCGCGGTAAGCGAAGGTTGGGGGGCGGACATCATCGACGGGTTGAACCGGTGTTTTAACGCAGGTTCGGGGTTACGCGCAATCGCCTGTCATTTGCTATAAAACCGGACAAGTCTATTTGCTGCCAACATCGCCTGTGATTCGGTTGCAATCCGGTCACTGCGGCGGCGCACCGGGCCAGCCCCGGCGATCAACACTTCACTCATGCAGTCTTGGCCTTGAGCTTTTGTTCCAGGTGCGGCACCAGGCCGCCCGCGCGCACCATCTCCATCAAAAAGGCCGGCACCGGCTCGCACGCCAGCTGCTGCGTGCCGTTTGCGTTCTCAACCGTGATGCTGCCGCGCTCGGGGTCAACGCTCACCCGGTCGCCATCGGCAATGCGCCC
>JANOYK010000276.1:0-4317 GCA_031428855.1 Burkholderiales bacterium
TGCGGCACCGGGCATCCGTCGTATGTGATGTCGTCGTCGTTCGCCAACCAGACCATCGCGCAGATCGAACTGTTCACCCAGACCAAGAAATATCCGGTTGGGGTTTACACACTGCCCAAGCACTTGGACGAGAAGGTCGCACGTTTGCAGTTGAAAAAACTGAACGCGGTGCTGACCAAGCTGACCCCGAAGCAGGCGGCTTATATCAGCGTCAAGATCGATGGGCCGTACAAGACCGACCACTATCGTTATTGATCCATTGCCCTGAAACCGTTGGTGGGAGCGACTCTTGTCGATATGACAAAAGGCGCTCCGGCTGCGGCACACTCTATGCGGCTGCTTTTGATTTTGGTATTCAATGCGATGGCACTGATTGCCGTCGCCTACCTGCTGCCCGGCATCCGTGTCGATGGCTTCGGCTCGGCGTTGATTGCGGCGCTGGTGCTGGCGCTGGTCAACACGCTGATCCGGCCGCTGCTGGTGTTGCTTACCTTACCGATCACGGTGGTCACACTCGGTCTGTTTATCCTCGTCATCAACGGCTTTTTGTTTTGGTTCGTGGGGTCGATTCTCAAGGGCTTTGTGGTCGAAGGCTTCTGGGTTGGCACTCTGGGCGCGATTCTGTTCAGCATCTTTTCGTGGGCCATGTCCACGCTTGTTCCCGGTAAAAAACCATTGGCATGAAATTGTCTTCATGCAGTTGACGCCATGAAAGTCATGTGATGCGAAGCGGTGATTTCAGTTTTGAATTTTTCCCGCCCAAGACCGATGAGGGCATGCACAAGCTGCGCGCCACGCGCGCGCAACTGCAACAGTTGAAGCCGCGCTTCTTCTCGGTTACCTACGGCGCCGGCGGCTCGACCCGCGACCGCACCCTCGAAGCCGTGCTCGAAATCCAGCGCGATGGCTTCCAGGCCGCGCCGCACCTGTCGTGCATCGGCTCAACCCGGGCTGATCTGCGCGAGACACTCAATCTCTACAAGTCACACGGCATTCGCCACACCGTGGCGCTGCGCGGCGATCTACCGTCGGGCCTGGTCGATTTTGGCGAGTTGCGCTACGCCAACGAACTGGTCGAGTTCATCCGCAAAGAAACCGGCGACTGGTTTCACATTGAAGTGGCGTGCTATCCCGAGATGCACCCGCAGGCGCGCTCGCCGCAGGATGACCTCAACGCCTTCAATCGCAAGGTCGATGCCGGTGCCAGCGGCGCGATCACGCAGTATTTTTACAACGCCGACGCCTACTTCCGGTTTGTCGATGAAGTGCGCGCGGCCGGCATCAGCATCCCGATCGTGCCCGGCATCATGCCGATTGCCACCTTCACGCAGCTCGCGCGCTTCTCCGAAATGTGCGGTGCCGAAATTCCGCGCTGGATGCGTTTGAAGCTCGCCAGCTACGGCGATGACCGCGCCTCGATCCGCTCCTACGGCCTCGATGTGCTCACCGACATGTGCGACCGCCTGCTCACGCAAGGGGTGCCGGGCTTGCACTTTTATACGCTCAACACGGCGGGGCTGACCAGCACGTTATGGCAAAGGCTTGGGCTGTAGACCCAGGCGGACCAGGCTTTGTGCGGCGGCTTGGTCTGCAAGCCGCCTTGAACCGTTTCGGGCACGGCTTCGCTCAAGGCTGGCAGATCGGGGAAGGGTGGCCGTCCGCGCGCGGTGTTGAGCACCGCAATCGGTTTCACGCGCCCGGCTTTGATCTGCGGAACTGCTGTGTTCATCACGTCGATCATCAAATCGACGTGCCCGCCAGCCAGATCGGTCATCGCGGGCGCTGCACCCTTGCAGGGCACCGTGCCGTCAATCGCCGGATGGCGCTAAGCTTGCGCTCCCCGATTCATCAGAATCACATGCGAAAGCTCACTTCAGCATGACTCAAGCCCTCGTCAATGCCCTGCGCAGTGTTGAAATCGGCGTGCCCGATGCCGCCGCTGCCGAAGCGTTTTATACCGGCACCTGGAATCTCACGGTGGCGGCACGCAGCGCCTCCACCGTCTATCTGCGCGGCACCGGCGCGGCGCATCACCTGCTCTCACTCACGCAAACTGCGCAACCCGAGTTGCTCGCCATCACCCTCAACAGCGCATCGCGCAAGCAGGTTGATGCGCTCGCGCAAACGGTGCCCGGCCACGGCGGCACCATCCTGCGCGCGCCGGGCGCGAGCAACGAACCAGGCGGCGGCTATGGCATCGCTTTCAAAGACCCGCAAGGCCGCATCGTTCGTGCGGTGTGCGAAGACGCGCGCCACGCTGATGCGGCGGTCGTGCGCGACAAACCGGAGAAGCTCTCGCATGTGGTGATGAACAGCCACGACACGCCCGCCGCACAGGCGTTTTACGAGCAGGCGCTCGGCTTCAAACTATCAGACCGCACCCGCATCATGGCGTTCATGCGCTGCAATAGCGATCATCACAACATCGCCTTTGCCGACGCCGACAACGACTGTCTCAACCACATTGCGTTCCTGATGCCTGACCTCGACTCGGTGATGCGCGGCGGCGGGCGCATGAAAGATGCGGGCCACGCGATTCAGTGGGGGCCGGGGCGTCACGGGCCGGGCAACAATCTGTTCAATTATTTTCTCGGGCCGGCTGACTTCGTCATTGAATACACCGCTGAAGTCTCGACCGTGGATGACAGCTATCGCACTGGTATGCCCGAAGACTGGAACTGGCCGCCTGGGCGCATCGACCATTGGGGCATCGGCGCGCCGCAGACGGTGGAACTCAAGGCAGCGCAACGCAAGATCGGATTTGCCGCCAGTCTGAAACTGTGATGCGCGCGTGAATCACGATTTCGACGTAGCCGTCACCGGCTTCGGTCCGGCCGGCGCAACAGCGGCCTGCCTGCTCGGCGCGCAAGGTTTGCGCGTGCTGGTGGTGGATCGCGCGACCGAGGTCTACCACCAGCCGCGCGCCTTCGCGCTCGATCACGAGATCATGCGCGTGTTCCAGAACATCGGTTTGGCTGATGCCATTCAGGCATTTGTCGCACCGTTCAGCGCGTCCGAGCACTACGGCGTGGACGGCCAGTTGATCCGCCGCCTTACCATGATCGATCCGCCCTATCCGCTCGGGTGGACCCCCTCGATGGTGTTCCGCCAGCCGCCACTCGAAGCCGCGCTGCGTGCGAAGGCGATTGCGACGCCGGGGGTGCAGGTATCGCTCGGTGAAGCATTGACTGCGCTCACGCAAGATGCCAATGGCGTCATGTTGTCGCTCACGCGATGCGCCGAGGTATCGGCTGACGGGCGCACTCGGGAGCACGGTGAGACGCGCAACGTCAACGCGCGCTATGTGATCGGCTGCGACGGTGCATCGAGCACGGTGCGGCACTTGCTGAACATTGAACACGAAGACCTCGACTTCGACGAACCCTGGCTGGTGGTCGATGTGGGCGTTAACGCGCAAGGCGCAGCCAAGCTGCCGAAAACCAGTGCGCAGTTTTGCGAACCCGCGCGGCCTACGACTTATCTCATTGGCGTAGGCGAGCACCGCCGCTGGGAAATCATGCTGCTGCCGGGTGAGACGCCGCAACAGTTCGAGTGTGATGAAGCGGTGTGGCGCTTGCTGTCACGCTGGATCACGCCGGCCGATGGCGCGCTGTGGCGGCGCGCGAGCTACCGCTTTCACGCACTGGTGGCGTGCGAGTGGCGCAAGGGCCGCGTGTTCCTGGCGGGTGACGCCGCGCACCAGCAGCCGCCTTTCCTCGGGCAGGGCATGTGTCAGGGGATTCGTGATGTGGCCAACTTGTCGTGGAAGCTGGCTGCCGTCATGCAAGGCCGCGCCGGTGATGCGCTGCTCGACACCTACGGCATTGAGCGCAGCACGCACGTCAAGCGCCTCACCACCACCATCAAACACATTGGCCGCAACATCTGCGAGCGCGATGAAGCCCGCGCCCGCGCACGCGATGCCGAGTTGATCGCGCAAGCAGGCGGCACGGTCAAGAGCGTGCCGCGCCAGGATTTGATTCCGCCGCTTGCAACCGGGCTGCTCTCGCCGGTAGCACACGCAGCAAACGGCACGCTGTTCCCGCAGCCGCGCGTGCAGCACCGGGGCGCGGCCGCCCTGCTCGATGATGTGACCGGTACCGGTTTGCGTCTGATGCTGTGTAGCAACGATGCAACGCATACGGCCGCCGCACACGAGGCCGCCGCCGTCTGCGGCGCACACGAGGCCGCCGCCGTCTGCGGCGCACAGGTGGTGCGCTTTGGCGTGGGCGGTTTCATGGAGCAGGACGGCATCGCCGCAGCCTGGTTCGCCAAGCACGCCGTCATCGCCGCACTGGTGCGCCCCGACCACTATGT
>JANOYK010000277.1:0-5208 GCA_031428855.1 Burkholderiales bacterium
TTTGCAAATCTCGCGCACTTTCGGCGTCGCGAATTCGGACAGATAGATCGCGATGATGGTGCCGAGCGGGATCGCCACCACCAGGGCCACCAGGGAACTGACCAGGGTGCCGGACAGCAACACGCCGATGCCGAAGTGGGCGTCATCGAACAGCGGGGTCCACTGGGTGTCAAACAGAAACCGGGAGAGTGGCACGTGCTGGAAGAACACCCACGACTCCTTGACCAGCACATAGACGATGCCCAGGGTGGTGAACACCGCGACCATGGCTGCGCCGAGCAGCAGCATTTCGATAACGAACTCTTTCGCATGGCGCGAGGTTCGCTTGGCGAGGCGGGCGGAAACGGCGGACGGCATCACCATGGGATGTGCGAGGACTGAGGACATGGGAGTCTAGTTGAAATTGAACGCCCGATTCAACTATGTTTGAACCGGGCGTTGGTCGGGCGTTGGTCGGGTGTTGGTCGGGTGTTGGTTTTGGGAAAGCGGGCACCCGCGGCCACCCGCCAGGCCATCACTCCTTGGGGTCGCGCGCCAGCAGATCAGCCACCTTCACGCCGACTTCGGCATGACCGCCGAATGCGGTGCCGGTTTTCTTCTGGGCGAAGTTCTTCGAAGCGTGGGCGTAGTCGGCCTGCGTCAACGGTACGTATTTCACTTCCGTGGTGTACTTGGTGGCGTTCTTCAGGTAGAACTCGACAAACTCCTTGATTTCGGGTTTCTCGATGCTCTTCAGGCTGACGTAGATGAAGATCGGGCGCGCCAGCGGCTGGTAGCTGCCGTCGATCACGCTCTTGAGGGACGGCAGTACCGCAGGCTTGCCGGCCTTTTCAACGATCGCCACGGCCTTGAGTTTTTTCTGGTTTTCAGCGTAATAGGCGTAACCGAAGTAACCGATCGAGTTGACATCGCGCGTCACGCCCTGCACCAGCACGTTGTCGTCTTCCGAGGCGGTATAGTCGCCGCGGCTCGACTTGGCCTTGCCGACGATGGCTTCGGTGAAGTAGTCGAAGGTGCCGCTGTCCGAACCGGCGCCAAACAGCTTGACCGGCGCATCGGGCCAGGCCGGGTTGACCTGGTTCCAGCGCATCACCTTGCCCTGCGCGGCCGGTTCCCACAGTTTCTTGAGTTCTTCAACCGTGATCTGGGTCAGGAACTTGTTGCTCGGGTGGGTCACCACGGTGAGCGCGTCGAACGCCACCGGCAGCTCGATGTATTTGATGCCGGCGGCGCGGCAATCGGTCATTTCTTTTTCGAGGATCGGGCGCGAAGCGTTGGCGATATCAATCTCGCCGCGGCAGAATTTCTTGAAGCCGCCGCCGGTGCCGGAAATGCCGACCGTCACCTTGATGGCGTTTTTCTTGGATTTCTGGAACTCTTCGGCCACCGCTTCGGTGATCGGGTACACCGTGGAAGAACCATCGATCTTGACGATCGGGCCGGATTGGGCAAAGGCCAGGCCCGCGCCAAACAGGGCGAGAGTGGCGGCGGTCAGTTTGACTATACGCATCGCAAATTCCTTTCTGAACTCAGGGGGATACAACAAGGGATGCACTTTATGAACTTTTCGTGACAGCCAGATGACAGGCGGCGATTTGTTTCACGAAACGGCGGGGCGCCGCGATTGCGCGCACGGCCGATGCCATTTGCCGCGATTCACCCGGCCGTCATATACACGTTGCTAAACTCGCGTCCCGTTTACATTTACCAGGACAAGGAGGCATTGATGAACCTGATCCTCTGGCGCCACGCCGAAGCCGAAGACACCACGCCCGACCTCAAGCGCGTGCTCACCAAGCGCGGCCTGAAGGACGCCGTCCTGATGGCGCAGTGGCTGCACGGGCAGTTGCCGCCCGGCACGCGCGTCATCGCCAGTCCTTCTGAGCGCACCAAACAGACCGCGCAGGCGCTGGTGGGCGACTTTGAAATCGTCAAGGCCCTCGCACCGGGCAAGGGCGTCGAGGAATTGCTGGCGGCGGTGCAGTGGCCCGACGCGGGCAACGACCACAGCGTGCTGGTGGTGGGCCACCAGCCGACGCTGGGCCAGACCGCCGCGCTGCTGATCGGCGGTGCGGAAGCGCCCTGGAGCATCAAGAAGGGTGCCGTCTGGTGGATCTCCAACCGGGTGCGCGGCGAGGGCGCGCAGGCGGTGCTGCGCATGGTGATGGGCCCGGACCGCCTGCCCTGAAGCAGCCGCAGCGCTTGCCCTGAAACGGCCGCACTGCATGCGCTGGGCCGCTTTGGCACACCGCAGTGTGTGCGTGTAATCCAATTTTCATTTTCGTGTCACTGCACGGTCACGGCTGCGCACTAACTTGTGTCCTTGGCATGTGCCAGATTCTGTCAGGACACAAAAATGATCAAGCCCATCGGTTTCAAACCCGGTTTCAAACCCTTTGGCTTCAAGCCCTTTGGCTGGCTGGACAAAATGAAACCGCGCGGCCTCAAGTCACTCGCATGGCTGGGGCAGGGCGAAGCTTTTCAACTGGCGCCTTCTCTTGGCACCGCGCCGCCGCTGCGCGAGCGCGCCGTGGAGAAGAAGCCCGAGGCGGGCTACGCGCTCTCCTTCGCCAACAGCACCTCGGACATCGTCGAAGCGCAGCGCCTGCGCTACAAGGTGTTCGCCGAGGAAATGGGCGCCAACCTGGTCAGCGCCGCGTCCGGGCATGACATCGACGAATTCGACGAACACTGCGAGCACCTGCTGGTGCGCGAAGCCGGCACCGGCCGCGTGGTCGGTGCCTACCGCCTGCTGCCGCCGGAAAACGCACGCAAGATTGGCCGCCTCTACTCGGAGAGCGAATTCGACCTCTCGCGCCTGACCCACCTGCGCGAACGCGCAGTCGAGGCAGGCCGCTCCTGCGTGCACTGGGAGCACCGCAATGGCGCGGTCATCATGCTGCTGTGGAGCGGCATCGCGCAGTACATGAAGCGCTACGGCTACGAATACCTGATCGGCTGCGCCAGCGTCTCGCTGCGCGACGGCGGGCATGGCGCCGCCAACCTGTTCGCCGGCCTCAAGGAGTCCCAACTTACCGGCGCCGAGTACCGCGTCTTTCCCAAGCTGCCGCTGCCGGTCGAAAAACTGCGCAACCAGGATGCGGTCGAGATGCCGCCGCTGGTCAAGGGCTATCTGCGCGCGGGAGCCAAGGTCGGGGGCGAACCCGCATGGGACCCGGATTTCAACACCGCGGATTTCTTCATGCTGCTGTCGATGAGCCAGCTCAATCCGCGCTATGCGCGGCATTTTGGCTAGGCTGCGCGCGGTTCTGCCGGCAGCGGAGTCGGCCCGAACGCCACCAGGCGGTCAAATTGTGGAGCGGGCGGAACCCTGACAGTGACGCGGTCACGTGTTTGACTTTTCAGAGGCCGGCCCATACGATGGTTCCATGCCCGCCCCACCTCACAAGGATGGCGATGGCCGGGAAGTTGACCGCTGGCTGAAGATATAGTTTTTTCAATGGGCCCAACTCGATCCGATTGCAAAAGGCGCATGGAAAGGCGTCCCGGTTCACGGGTGGACGCGTCCAAGTTGATCCACCTATTCCCGAACGGATATAATTCATGCTTGAAAAGCGACGGCCATTGCTTTGGGAAGGATCCTCCAAAAAGGACTTCAAGGAGTTTCCCGTTCCGGTTCAGAAGGACATGGGTGTTGCGCTATTTGTGGTGCAGTTGGGCCGCACGCCAGATTCCTCGAAGCCCTGGAAGGGGCTGGGGCCAGGTGTGTACGAACTGGTGGAAGACCATCGGGGTGATGCTTTTCGCGCGGTTTACACAGTTCGGGTAGGTGATGCAATCCATGTGCTTCACGCGTTCCAGAAAAAGTCCAAATCCGGCATCGCCACACCTCAGCCGGACGTGGACCTGATTGAAAAGCGGTTGAAGGCGGTTCTTGCCCGGTACGGGCTCAGCGGGAGATGACGATGCGAAGCAAAGACGGCAACAAGGGCGCGGACAACGTATTGACCGATCTCGGATTCGAAGACGCGGAGGAGTTGTCGGCGAAAGCCGAGCTCGCCGTGAAACTCAATGAACTGATCGACAAGCGGGGCCTGAGCCAGACCGAAGCGGCGCGCATCACCGGCATGACGCAACCCAAGGTGTCGCAAGTGCGCCGGTACAAACTCCAAAATATCTCGCTCGAGCGCCTGATGCAGGCGCTCGTGTCGCTCGATCAGCAAGTCGAGATCGTGGTTCGTCCCGCGCGCCGTGCGCACGTTGCCGGGATAACCGTTGCTGCCTGACCAGGCGGCAACTGACTTGCTCCGCATCCCGGCGCGCCGCCACCACCGCGCGCCGGAACGCGTCTTCGTCGCCGTACTTCTTGATTGAGAAACTGCGCGTCATCTGCTGTCCGTCCGCGAGCTTGATGCGCGCCTGCCACCAGCCTTCGGGCTGATTGCGCTTGAATTTCTGCACGCCGGACACGCCCGACCGGTTGTTGGTGCGCACCTTCGCGTGAAATTCGTGCATGGACAGCGTCGCGCCGCCCGCCGTGCGGTCGCACCAGACGATGGCCTTCGCCAGCGCCGCCGCGAGCCTGCAGGCGGGTGATTGCGTAGTGCCTGTTCGACATGAATGGAGAAAATACCGGAGGGCGGTGCCTGAAAACCCTTGGTGGGAGCGCTTCTCCGGCTGATTTTCATCTACATCACACGTGTCGGGATTCGATTCCCCGCGACGTCAAGCCGGAGCGAGCGCGATCACGTGCCGCAGCCGCTTGACCAAAGCTTTCTCGGCCGCCTTGAGATCGTAGTCCGCCTGCAGGTTGAGCCAGTATTGCGGCGTCTGTCCGAACGCTCGGCCGAACAGCAGCGCCAACTCCGCAGTGACCGGCCGCGCGCCCTTGATCACATGCGAGACGCGCATCGGTGAAACGCCGATGGCCTCCGCGAAACCGGCCTGCGACAGCGCCAGTTCCTCCAGCGCCTCACGCAGAAATTCGCCAGGATGGACCGGCGGCAAACCGTTCTTGACCATGTCGTTCTCCCTCTCAGTGATAGTCCGTGATTTCAACATCGAACGCATCGCCATCGGCGAACCGGAAGCAGATGCGCCATTGATCATTGATGCGCACGCTCCACTGTCCGGCGCGGGCGCGCTTCAGCGCTTCGAGGCGGTTGGACGGCGGAATGCGCAAATCGCCGATCTGGCTTGCCGCGTTCAACTGGGTCAGGCGCATCACCGCGCGCGTGCGGATTTCGG
>JANOYK010000278.1:0-2223 GCA_031428855.1 Burkholderiales bacterium
CTTGGCGAGGATTTCGTCCTCGTTGATCGGGTGCGTATCGAAGAAGCCGATGACGCCGTCCTGGTGTGAATCGGTCATCAAGAGGCACGCCTGACAGCGGGACGCCGCCCAGGCGGTAAAAATTCGCCGGGGGATGGCAACATTCTACTGACGGACTTCCGTGATTGAACCCTTGCGGCGGGCATTCCCGGCGTATGCATGATTGGGGTGAAGGCCCCCAGCCGGTCCACATTGTCCCACTGGTATCACAAAGGTATGCTAGCAACAGAGGAAAATAGGATCATGGAACTGGTGGTGCCGACCCCCAAGGGCGCAGCGCCGGCGCGCCAGGACTGGTCGCGGCAAGTGGACAAGCGCGTGTTTGCCGCACCCTTTGCCAATTGGATAGGGGACTGGCTCGACGTGCCCGCGCTGGCCGAGGAGGCGTCCATCGGGCGCGCGCTGGAGCGTTACGAAGCGGAGCGCCGCGAAGCTACCGGCAGGATCATCCTCGCCAATCGCGGCAACGGCCCGGATCAGGTAATGCAACTGGCCCAAGAGCGTGCGCCCGGCGGCTTCCGTCACGTCAACGAGGTCATTGCGCAGGCGGGGCTCGAGGCGATCTCGGCGCGTTACAAACAGACTGCCGGATTTGCCAGAGCGCAAGTCAAGCGCAAAATTCCCTGATGCTGTTGCGGCCGGCAACGTGGCAGCTTCGCAACAACCTTGGCAACAAACACCCTCACGTGGCACCACAGGCCTTGCGCGCGAGCCGAGGATTTGCTATTCTGAAATCTAATGTAAAAACAATACGTTACAAAAGTTAACTGATTTAATTGATTAGCTTGATGCGAAAGGTGTACTCCGCCATGTCCCCACGTCTTCCCGCCCTCCTGTTCGGCGCCGCTTGCGCTGCCCTGCCGCTGCATGCCGCTGCGCAGTCAAACTACTTCGGCCTGCGTCTCGGCGCCGCCAACCTGCGCGAATCGGGCATGGAAGCCACCAACCCGCGCGTCACCTCCATCACCGGGATCACCCCGTCTTCCACCGGCACCGCGTTCTCGCTCGCGCTCGGCCGCTCTTACGCCAACCGCTGGCGCGCCGAAATCGAATTCACCGACCGCCGCACCGCCAAATACACCGTCACCTCGCTGGGCAACAGTGGCGGCGCGTTCTCGGGCAACAACGAGCTGCGCGTGCGCTCCTGGTCGCTGATGGCCAACGCCTGGTACGACCTGCCGCTCACGAATACGGTGGCGGCCTATGTCGGCGGCGGTATCGGTTACGCGAACAACACGGCGTCGGGCAGCCAGACCTTCCAGAACCCGCCCAATACCGGCGCCGCGCAATTTGGCACCACCTTTCCGAACGGGCGCACCGGCAACTTTGCCTGGTCCCTCGGTGCGGGTCTGAGTTTCGCCTTGAGCCAGACCGTGTCTCTCGAAGGCGGCTACCGCTTTACCGATCTGGGCCGCTACAACACCGCCATCGATACCGTGAACGGTGACGAAAAATTCCGTGCGCGTCTGGGCACGCACGACCTGCAAGCCGGCCTGCGCTTCAAGTTCTGACGCCGTTTTGAGGCCGTGGTTGGCGCCGGCGGCGATCATGTCGCTGTCCGGCATTTATGGCGACTGGTCCGACGGCAACGGCATCGCGGTGATTCACCACGCCATCGACCGCGGCATCACGTTCCTCGACTCGGCCGACATGTATGGATCGGGTCATAACGAGACTCTGCTCGGGCGGGCACTCCAGGGCAAGCGCGACCAGGTGATCCTGGCCACCAAATTCGGCCAGACCAAACTGGAAGGCGGCGGCAACGGCGTCGATGGCAGTCCCGGCTATGTGCAGGCCGCCTGTGCAGCGAGCCTGAACGCCTTGGCCTTGATGTGATCGACCTCTACTACGTACACCGCATCGACCCCAAGGTGGCGATTGAAGACACGGTCGGCGCGGCGGCCGGCACACGTTATCCGGCCGGTGGCATGCAGGGTGTGTATATCTAATGCTATTTAGAATTACGCCACCCGCCGCGCCGCCCCATCGATCTCGTCAAACACGCGCCGGATCTGGCGCAAGGCCCAATCGATCTGGGTCCGTGTAATTGTCAGCGGCGGCGCGAAGCGCACCACCGTGCCGTGGGTGTCCTTGCTCAGAATGCCACACAGCATGAGGCGCTCGCACACCTGCCGTGCGCTGCTGAGCGCCGGGTCAATCTCGACACCGATGAACAGCCCGAGT
>JANOYK010000279.1:0-2831 GCA_031428855.1 Burkholderiales bacterium
GAATCGTGTAGCCGTCGGGCGCAGAGTTTTTGACTGCGTCGGTGCCGATGATGCCGTTGGCACCGACGCGGTTCTCCACCACCACCGGCTGCTTGACCTGTGCTTCGAGGTATTGCGCGAACAGGCGCGCGGTGATGTCGCCCGAGCCGCCCTGGCTGAACGGGATGATGAGCTTGATCGGTTTATTGGGCCAGGCTTGGGCGAAGGCTGGCCCGGTGGCAACCACGGCAACCACGGCAACTGAGGCAAACAGAGCGGAGCGCAGCAGTATGCCAATGGAACGGCCAATCGAACGATGCATGTTCGGGTTCTTTTTCAATGTGGAGCGGAATGTGGAGGGAGGTGAAGGGAGGTGAAGGGAGGTGGAGGGAGGTGAAGGGAGGTGAAGGGACATGGTGTGGATCAGCGCTCAGCGTGGGTGTTATCGGGATCAACCTGCTATCAGGCTCAGCTGCGCGCAATGGCATAAGTATCAAGCACGCCTTTGGGCAGCAGCGATTCATTCCAGGTGGCCCCGCCATCGCCGGTGCTAAATACCTGCCCGCAGCGCGACACGCATGAAATTGCCGCTGCGTTGTGCGGGTCTTGCGCCACGCCCATCATGGTGGCGCGCGCCTTGATGCCGTGATCGAGACGCTGCCAGCTCGCGCCAAAATCACCGCTGCGGTAGAGCGAACCATCCTGGCTCGCCGCCGCCGGTGACAGACAGGCGAACAGCACGCGCGGATCATGCGGCGAGACGCGGATATCACGCGAGTAGGTGAGCGGCGAGAAGCGTCCAACCTCCATGTTGTTCCACGATTGCCCAGCGTCATCACTGCGGAACAGCCCCATGCGCAGCGCGATGAAAACGGTATCGGGCTGCGCGGCGCTGACGCACACGGCATGGGCGTCGAGCATGCCTTCGTTCTCGCTGTCACTTTGCAAGCGGCTGCGCAGATGCGGAAAACTCTCGGCATAGCGCACCAGCGCGGGCGCGCAATCGGTCCAGGTCTGGCCCGCGTCGGTGCTGCGCATCGCGCCGCCAACTTCGAGCGCGACATACAGATGATCCGGATTGGCCGGGTCGATGGCGACGCGCATCACGCGGCAGGCGAAGGCCATCTTGACGTGCGCGGGCTGGCCCAGGCTGGGCAATTGCCGCCAAGTGTCGCCGCCATCATCACTGCGCAGCACGCCCACCGGCGAGGTGCCAGCGTAAAGAATCTTCGGGTTGTGCGGATGCACGCTCACGCCCCACACCTGCAAGCCGTCCGGCACCGGCAGCTTGTCCCAGTGCGTGCCTGCGTCTTTGCTGCGGTACAAGCCGTCACGCGCGCCTACGAACACAATGTTCGAATCATCCGGATGCACCGTGATCGCCTGCACCTGCACGCCTTCGATCAAGCCGCCACCAAGCTGCTCCCACGCGCCGGCGCTGTGATCGTTATCGTCCTTGCGCCGGAACACGCCAGAGAGGGTGCCGCCAGTCCAACGTCCTGCGCCTACATAGGTAGTCATTACATCGCCTTTCAACTAGAGGGTGATGAAGCCGGTCAGGTGTGCGTCAACCGTGTCGAACCGGCAATTGCAGCACTGTGGCCGCGCACTGCCCGTGGCATTCTAAACTCGAATGTCAACCCTCAGCGCCGCAGCACACGCCGCATCCGCACCTGCGACACGGTGCCGTAGTAGCCGCCGGGCTTGCGCGCGATCTCGGCAAACTGCAGCGAGTGATACAGCGACAACGCCGCCGTATTGTCGGCACGCAATTCCACATCGACGCGTTTGACACCGCCGACATCGGCGCACTTGAGCAGCCACTCGACCATGGTGCGCCCAATGCTGCGCCGCCGCCACTCCGGTTTGACCGACAGCAGCGCGAGGTAGGCGTCGTTATCGCCATAGCCCATCACGGCAAAGCCCGACATCACCTTGCCGTTGCGCACCTCTGGTGGCGGGCTTTGTGCAGCGGGTGCGCAGGGGCCGCCGGGACTGTCTGGTGTGCCGGGTGCGGGCAGCGCCAGATTGAGCGCAGTCTCTTCCGCAACGATCACGTTGTGCCGCGTCGAGCGCATGAAACGTTCAATATCCGCCGGCTGCCAGCGCCACGGCAGGCCAGCCTCGATGGTGTCGCGCGACAGATGGGCAATCGCTTCGGTTTCATCCAGGCCGGCGAGGCGGATTCCTGCGGTAGCGATTGACATGCGGATATTGTGAGCTAGAAATGCGCCCGAATGCAAGCGGGACAAGGCCATGTGAGCACTATTGCGCGCGCGCGCCCGCAGCTGTATAGTGCATTTTGCTTCACCGTCAAACTTTCCTATTGGCGTGTGCGCCGTTGCAGCCGGCCACACGGCATCCACGCCGGGACAGTTTGCCCCCGTGGATCACACCAATCTTGCTTGCATGGCGCGACCCACTCACATCGAGGTCCAACCAGAAGGAGAGAAACGTGAACAACACACCGCAATCCGGGCGCACCGCTCTAATGACTTCGGCAGCGGCAGTCATCGCCGCCGCTGGTTTAACCGTCAGCGCCGTGGCCCAAGCGCCCCTCGAAGGCGTGCCCGAAAAAATCGGCACGATTGACTTCCCGGTCTCGTGCAACGGCGACGCGCAAAAGCACATCACGCGAGGTCTTTCGCTCTACCACTCCTACCATTGGCCGGAAGCGAGCAAGTCCTTCAATGCTGCCGCCCAGGCCGATCCATCGTGTGCGATGGCGCACTGGGGCCACGCCCTGATTGCGATCAACAACCCGTTTATCTGGCCGCTGACCGGCAAGGCGCTGCAGGAAGGCGCCGCCAGCATCGAGAAAGCCAAGTCGACCGGCACCAAGACGGCACGCG
>JANOYK010000280.1:0-2329 GCA_031428855.1 Burkholderiales bacterium
GCTCAAATTTTCGCTCGGCAAACTGGTGCTCGAAAATTCCAGCCCGGAAGATTTAGCGGCAATCGCGCGGAAAATGGGATTGGCGTGTATCGGGCCTTCGCTTGAGGAAGCGGCCAGTTTCCACAACTTGCCGCGCGCCGCGCACCGCGACCCCTTCGACCGCATGCTCGCCTGGCAGGCGATTCATCGCGGATGGACTCTCGTGACGCGGGATGGCGCACTGCAGGAATATCAGAGCGCTGGTTTGAAGACCGTCTGGTAGCGAGGTAGCGGTGTCGTTCTCAAACTCGAACGTACTGCGCCAATTGCCATTTGCCCTGATCGGCCAATGCCCATGACTTGCCCCTTTGAGCGGGTGCAGACGGAAACCGGCTGCCGTCCGTGGCGCGCCTGCGCGAACACGCGGAAGGCGGCGGCCTGATGAGCTATGGCCCGAGCTACTTCGACATCATGCGACGTGCGGCCTATTACGCCGACCGCATCTTCAAGGGCGCCAAACCGGCTGACCTGCCGGTCGAGCAGCCGACTAAATTTGAACTCTTCATCAACGGCAAGACGGCGCAGGCGCTCGGCCTGAAGATTCCGCATTCGCTGTTGATTACTGCAGAGAAGGTGATCGAATGAAACATCCCATGAACCAGCGCCGCAACCTCATCACCGCACTCGGCGCAGGCGCGCTGACCCAGGTAGTGGCATTGCCTGCCATCGCACAGCCGCAAGGCAAACCAGCGGAGAAAATCTGGCGGGTGGGCTTCCTCTCCCTGCGCCGCCGTCCGGCTTCGATTGACGCCCATTTCATCGGCGGCTTGCTGCAGGGTTTGCGCGAGCGCGGCTACGTCGAAGGCAGGAATCTGGTCATCGAGTGGCGCTTTGCCGACGATGACCTCGCCCGCCTTTCCGGTCTCGCCGCCGAACTGGTGCAGTTGAAACCGGACCTGATTGCCTCAGGCGCATCGCAAGGCATCAGCGCCCTGCAACAGGCCACCAGCACGATTCCCATCGTCATGACCGGCATCAATGATCCGACCGGCAGCGGCTTCGTGGCGAGCCTGGCGCGCCCCGGCGGCAACATCACCGGCACCTCCAGCAACGCGGCCGACATCACCGCCAAACAACTGCAGGTGCTGCTTGAGATGGCCCCTCGGCTGAGCCGTGTGGCAGTGTTGCTCAATCCCGGCAACCGCTCCTCTCCGGCAATGCTGGCGACGATTGTCGCGACCGCAAAAAAAATGGCCGGAGTGACCGTCCTGCCGTTTGAAGCGCGCACCGCGCCCGTGATTGAGTCCGCGTTCGCGCTCCTGAAACAGAGCCGCGCCGAAGCCTTGATGGTGACTGGTGACGCGCTGTTCCACGCGCAACTGCCGGCCATCGCGGCGCTGGCGAACAAGCAGCGGCTGCCCTCGATTGGGTTGATCCGTGAATACGTGGATGCCGGCGGTCTGATGAGCTACGGACCAAGCTTCCGCGATAACCACCACCGCGCCGCGTATTACGTTGACCGCATCTTCAAGGGCGCCAAACCGGCCGACCTGCCGGTCGAGGAGCCGACCCGGTTTGAACTCTTCATCAACGGCAAGACGGCAAAAGCACTCGGCCTGAAGATTCCGCATTCGCTGCTGATCATGGCGGAGAAGGTGATTGAATGAGTGATCGAATCACTCCGCGCCGCTCCGGCACGCCAGTTCTTGACCGTCAGACCCGGCACCACATTGACCTGCGCTTCGTAGCCGGTGACGGGGAGGACATTGGTATCGAGCAGAAAATCGCTCACGCGGGGCCAGGCAGTGTCCAGAGGGCGCGGCGAATGAAGCTGTGCAACGGGCGCCTGCAATTATCTGCAGGCTATCGGCATGAAACCGTTGGTGCAGGCGGGTTAACGGCATGCATCCGCCCAAGAGCATTGGTGGGAGCCGGTTTCAAACAATCGTCAAGTCCGGGAATAGTGACCCCGGAATTGACCACTCCACGTAACCGCCATTCTTCATCGAACCTCAGAGGCACGTCCGCATGAACCATCGCCGCAAACTGATCATTACCTTGGGCACTGGCGCGCTGGCAGCGCCGTTTGGCGCGTTCGCGCAACAATCCAAAGCACCGGAAATAATCTGGCGCGTCGGCTTTCTGCAGACGCGCCGCCGCCCGGCTTCGCTTGACGCCGACATCATCGGCGGCTTTCCGCGCGGCATGCGCGGACCCGGTCGGCAGCGGCCTGGTCAAAAGCCTGGCCAAGCCCGGCGGCAATACCACCGGCAACTCGATGAATACTGTCGAGATCAGTTCAAAATATCTGGAGATGCTGCTGAGCATGGTGCCCCGGCTCACGCGCGTG
>JANOYK010000281.1:0-7510 GCA_031428855.1 Burkholderiales bacterium
GTTTGCCGCCTTGCGCCGGGGCCAGCACATACGCCAGGTTTTCAATCGCCCGCGCCCTTAAGAGTGGCTCCCAGTGTGCTTTTCCAGTGGTTGCCGTAAATGCGGACGGCACAAAAATCACATCGCACGGAGCCTCTTTGGGTGAGAGCGCGCGATACATTTCGGGAAAGCGCAGGTCGTAACAGACCGACAGCCCGAGCTTGCCAAAGGGCGAATCGAGCGTCACCGGCGCATTGGTGCCGTGGCGGATGGTGCGTGATTCGTCGAACTGCTCGACGCGGCCATCGTCATGGGTTTTGCGGAAACCGAACAGGTGAATCTTGTCGTAGCGTGCGACGCATTGGCCGTCACGGTTGAACACCAGCGAGGTGTTGAGGATTTTTTCGGCGGAGCCGCAGTCAATCGGAATGGTGCCGCCCACCAGCCACACCTTGTGGCGTGCGGCGCTGCTGGCCAAAAAATCCTGGATCGGGCTGGCGTTACCGGTTTGGCCGCTGTTGTTGTGGTTGCCGCTGTTGCCAATGGCACCGCCCGCCGCGAACGGCTCGCGGGCATCAACCTTGCCGGTTTCTTTCTGGCCCATGATGCAAAAATATTCTGGCAGCGCGATCAGCTCTGCGCCGTCACCGGCCGCGCGCGCGATCAATTCACCTGCCACCTTGAGGTTGTCGGCAACGACATGGTTTGAAACGGTTTGAATCGCGGCAATTTTGTACTGGCGTTTCATCGACATTTTCCTGGTGTTGCCCTGCGGGTTTTCTGGGGAGGCTCCGGGTGATGCTGCGGATCAGCCGCCGGGGCGCGGATCAGCGGCGGTCCCTGCGGCCGGGACTGGCGGGGTGGTGGGGGTTGCTGGCGCCACCGGCGGTGCTGGTGCCACAGGGGTCACTGGCGCACCGGGTGCTGGGGGTGCTGACGGTGCCGCAGGCGGCCCCTGCGTCTCGGCCACCTGTCCTTGCGGCAGGGTTTGAATCCGCGCAATTTTCGGATCGGCCCAGGAGCCGGTGACGGCGTACTCAAACGAAAACGCTTTCGAGATCGGGTCCTTGAGCACCTTCTGCGCGAGGAAACTGACCAGCGCGCCGATCGGATTGATGACGCCGGTGAGCACGCCGATGGCCGACACCATACCGCCGGAGAGATCGGGCAGCACCACCACTTTGAGATTTTGGGTCTCGCGCGCGAGGTCGGTGTCGCCGGTCATCAGCACCACGGCCGACACGCTGGTCATGCGGAAATCATTGGTGCTGAGCACGCCGCGCTCAATCTTGCTCGATGCCGATGCCAGATCAAACGCAAAACCCTCGCTGAAGACATCGCGAAAATCGAGTGCAAGACGGCGCGGCAGCGCCTGCAGGCTCATGATGCCAAGCAGTTTGCCCGCACCCGGATCGGCCTTGAGAAACTGGCCTTTCTCGATGCGCAACTCAAGATCGCCGCGCAAGGACGCGTAGTCAATCGCCATCGGTGAGCCTTCCCAGCCGGCATTGCCTTTGAGATAGCCGCTGCCCGCGCGCACGGTGTTGGGAAAGCCCAAGCGGTCGAGCAGCTTGCCCGAGTCCGGCGTGTTGAGCGTGAAATCGAGATGGATCGGGCGGCGCATGACAACGGCGGTGCCGGGGGGTGCCGGGGCCGCCCCCGCCACGACGGAGCGCACCGGCCTGCGCCACGCGCCACTGGCGGTGAGCGTGCCGTCGGGGTTGGTCAGGTTGAGGGTCTGGATGCGCCATTCACCGGCGATGTTGGTGGCGTCGAACTCCAGCCTTCCGAGCTTTTTGTCACCAATCTGAAAATCCTCGACCGCCAGATCCACCGCCGGCATGTCTTCGGCGATGCGGTCGAACGGCGTCTCGTCGCTGCGCGCGGTGGAGGCCGGGATCAGCAGGTTTTTCATGCGCGCTTCAAAGCGGCCTTGCGTTGCCAGTGTGGCTGGGCGGAACGACAGCGTGCCGTTGGCTTCGCTGGAGGTGAGGTTGGCGGCCCAGCGCGCGGGCTCCTGCACCAGGTAGACGCGCACCTGATGCAGCGGGCGGCCAAATGCGGTCAGGGTGTCGGCGCGCACCTGCAGTTGCCACGGCGCGGGCAGGCTGGCGACACTGGCTGCCCCGCCACGCACGCCAAAGGCGCGCTGCCGCCAGTCATCGACATCGATCAGCGTGGCCGCTGCGTTGACGGCGAAACCGCTGCGCGGCAGCGCCGGCATCGTATCGTTGATGCCCGCCGCTGCGCGCACCACCCGCATCACGCCGCCCTCCTCGCGCCGCAACAGGCGCGCGGTGAGGGCCTTGCCGATGCTCAGATTCCATTCTTCTTCGCCCGCCGCCGCGCCCGGTGATTTGACAAAGCGCATCGGCCAGACTTCGGCCACCGGCTTGCTTAAGGGGATCGGCAGGTCAATCGCGACGCCCGCCAGGGTGGACTCGACTGCCACCTCGCCGCCGCGCGCATCAACGTTGATGGTGGCGCGCCAGAGCGAGCCGCCGCTCATCGAGGCGAACACCGGGTCTTTGAGCCAGGCGGCGACACCGGGGACAGTGAAGTTGCCCTGCGCGGTGACACCGATGGTGTTGTTGGCGCGGCTGCCGCCGGCCACGGTGAAGCTGCCGCCGACGCCGTCACCGCGGAGGTTGCGCAACTCGAAGCCGCGCTCGGTGAAGGCAATCACGCCGTTGACGCGCTCCATCTTCGGCATGCCGGCATCGAGCAGGATTTCATTGTTGATAATGTGGTATTGGCCGTTGACGCGCAGCGTCGCAGGAGTGGCAGGCGGCTTGGCGCTGTTGCTTGCGTGGTTGCCTGCACCGATGTTAGGGCGGGCGTCTGCGCGGACATCAGATGCGCTGCCAGCGCCAGTCTTGGCAGCCGCTTTGGCACCCGGCGCGGGCCCAGCCGCAGTGACAGCACCCGGTGCTGCTGCCGCGCCTGCGATACCGCTGGCAGCGGACGGCGGCGACAGCGGCACCAGCGGCACCAGCGGCAGGGCCAGCGTCAGGGCCAGTTTGCCTTGCCCGCTGGCGCGCATCGGCGTGGTGAAGCCTTCGACATAGCCGGTGACCGGGCTTTGATCGATGAATTTCAAAAACTCGGCAGCCGGGCCTTCTGCGGTGCCGCTAAATTCCAGCAGCGGCGGCCACGCTTCAAAATCGGCGATCTTGAGATCGAGTGCGCCGATTTTTGCCCCCAGAATCGTGCCCGCTGTGCGGCTCTTGAACCACATGCCGCTGCGCTCAAACAACAAATCGCCTTTGATATCGTTTGCGCGCGGCCACGCATCGGCATAAAACAGGCGTCCGCCCTCGACCTTGACTGCCACCTGAAACTCGCCCTGTTTCGGGTCGACAAAGGGGAAGTCAAACAAATTGCCGCGCAGCTTGAAACGCACATCGTTTGAATGCCCGGCCTCGACCGCGTGCTTTACCCAGGTGCGCAGCCCGGGCGAGAGATTGGCCGGCAGGTAGCGATGCACTGCGGCAGCGTTGCCGCGCGTCAGACGGCCGGCCAGTTCCATGTAGCCGGGCGAGTCCGGCACGGCGCGGTAGGTGGTGCCAAGCTGACCGGCCATGTCGGTGTTGGCGAACGCGGCCTGCTCGACTTTAAGTTCGAGCCGTCCATCCGGAAAACTCCAGACCGATTTCACATCGAGCGTGTCGAAGTCCAGTTGCGGCTCCTCGAACACCTGCGGCAGCAACACCGCGCTGCCCTTGCTGGCGAGCTGCAGCGTGCCGCTTTTTTCAGTTGCATCAAGCGTACCGGACAAACCGGAGAAACCGGGCGCGCGCGCGTAGGCATTGAGCGCCAGATCGGTAAAGCGTCCGCGCACGCGGTAGCTGGCCGGGGCGGCAAACTCGCCTTTCCATTCGAGGCTGAAATCGTGCAGGGTGCCGCGCGGGTCCAGGTCGGCCAACAGCTTGCGCAACTGCGCATCGAGCGGCAGCAGCTCGGCAATCTTGACCAGGGGTTCGAGATTGAGCGCGTTCGCCTGCAGCCTGATCTCGCCCGGCGTGCCGGCCGGTTTGTCCGGTACTGCCGCGCCGCCGGTGCTGCGGGTGCCAACGCCTGCCGCGCCCGGTGTTGACCCTGCCGCTGATCCCGCTGTTGATCCCGCTGCTCCCGCAGCGGCTCCCGTGCCTGACCCCGCAGCAGGCGCGGCCAGTGTACCGGCTGCAATCGTCTGCATCACAAAATCGGCCGGGGCCAGGCGCACACCGGCATTGGTGGTCAGTGCCACCTGCTTGCCGCTGACCTCAAAACCGGTGACATGGCGCGAGCCGAAACGCAAAAAGCTGAAGCCGATGCCCGGATGCAGCAACTCGCGCGCGCCGATGCGGCCCTGCAGGTTGGACAATTCAAGCGGTGCCAAATCCTTGCGCAGGCGCACCAGCGCTTTGTTGAGCGCGATGTCGGCGGTGAAGTGGGTCAGGCGCTCGGTGTCAAACCCGGCCCAGGTGCGCAAGCTGCCGACACCGCTGCGAATGTCGACCGGGTAGTCAACCCAGGCGCGCCAGGCAGCCAGATCGACGCCGGTCAGATCGGCATAGACCTCGCCGCGCCACGGGCGCAGATCGGCGAGCGATGCGCCATAAAAATCGGCGCGCAAATCGAGCACGTTGGCGAGCCGCACCGGCGGCGTGCCGCGCAGCGCCACGCGGTGGCGGTCGCCGCTGCTGCTGGCGATCAGGTGAATATCGGCCAGCGCCAGCTCAGGTGCGGCGCGCAGCTCATCGTTCCAGCGCAAGCGCGACTCACGGATGATGATGCGGCGCTGCCCGAGGATCCAGTCTGACATCCGCTCATCGCCGCCGCTGTCCTTGAGTTCAATCCCGCCGATTGAAAAGCGGCCCTCACGGCTGCGCCGGATATCGAGGTCGGCATTGGCGATATCGAGTTCGTGCAGGCGCAACCGGCCATACAGCAGCGACCGCCAGGACAGCGTGATCGAGACAAACGGCAGACTGAGCGCGCGCCGCCCCTGGTTGTCGTAAATCTGCACATTGAGCAAATCAAGATCGGGACGCAGGCCTTCCCAGCCGGCTTTCACGGAGCCAATCGTCACCTTGAGGCCGGTGGCACGCGTCAGCGCCGATTCAATATCGGGGCGGTAAGTCTCGACCTTGGGCAGCACTGCATAGCGCAGCGCGATCACCGTGAGCGCGAACACGAAGAAGGCGGTCCAGGCCAGGCGCTCGGCCCAGATCAGGCTGCCGCGCACAAACCGCCCGGCACGCGCGGCCAGCCGGCGGCTTCGGGACGGCGGGCCGCCAGAGAGCAAAATAGACGCAGCCATGAGTCAGGCAATGTAGCATAGGAAGACTGATCCAACGCTTCTTCACCCCCTGCGGCTACCCCTTTTTACATCCGGAAACAATGACTTCTGAACTGCTGTGCGCCGCCTTTAGCGGTTATGCGCGCGGGCGCTTTGCGGCCCGGCCTGAGTTGGCGGCTGCGGTGGCGGCGCGCAGCGGCGCACCGTTCGAGCGCAGCACGATGGCACAGCGCCTGGCGCAGGCGGGCGAACCGCTGCTTGACCGCGCCATGCGCGAGTTGCGGCGTGATGTGCTGCTCACCGTGATGGAGCGCGATCTCGCGGGGGCCGCGCCGCTCGATGAAGTCACCCAGGCCATGACAGCGCTGGCCGAAACGGCGCTTGAGGCCAGTCTTGCCGCCACCGAAGCCGAACTTGCGCCGCGCTATGGCACGCCGCACAGCGAGACCGGCGCAGTGCAGCGCCTGCATGTGGTGGGCATGGGCAAACTCGGCGGCGGCGAACTCAATGTTTCCTCCGACATTGACTTGATTTTTCTCTACCCCGAAGAGGGCGCTACGCGCGGCGGCACGGTCAGTGTGAGCTGCGCCGAATACTTCAACCACTTGGGCAAGCGCCTGATCCAGCGCCTCTCCAATACCGATGCCGATGGCTACGTGTTCCGCGTCGACATGCGCCTGCGCCCGTGGGGCGACGGCCCGCTGGCGATGAGCTTCGACGCGCTCGAAAATTATTTCGTCGCACACGGGCGCGACTGGGAGCGCTACGCCTGGATCAAGGCGCGCGTGCTCACGGGGGATCGTGCCCACGAGTTGATGCAGGTGGCCACACCATTCATCTACCGCCGCTATCTCGACTTCGGCGCGGTCGAATCGCTCAAAGGCCTGCACGCCGAGATCCGCCGCGAAGTGGCGCGGCGCGAACTCGCCGGTCACGTCAAGCTGGGGCCGGGCGGCATCCGCGAAATCGAATTCATCGCGCAGGCCATGCAGATGATCCGCGGCGGGCGCGAAGCGCGCCTGCGGCAGCGGCCCACGGTGCCCACTCTCCACACCCTGGCAGAGCTGGGCTTGCTGCCGCGTGACGCGGTAGAGCAGTTGTGCGAGGCCTACGATTTCCTGCGCCGCGTCGAGCATCGCCTGCAATATGCCGAAGACCAGCAGACCCACACGCTGCCCGCCGCAGACGATGCGCGCGCACGCCTCGCCGTGTCGATGGGCTGCACCGATTGGCCCGCATTCATGCAGGCGCTCGACGCACATCGCGCCAACGTCAGCCGCCATTTCGATTTCATACTGGGTGATGCGCCACAGACCAATGCCCTGCAACCCGCCCCCACCAACGGTTCTGGCGATGATGCCTTGAAAACCGTTGCGGGACAAGGCTTTGCAGACAGTGATGAATTGAATCGCCTGATCAAGCTGACACTCGAAGGCAGCAAGATCAGACGCCTCGCAGGGGGCAGCCGCGAGCGCTTCGAGCAACTGCTGCCGCACGCCGTGGAAGCCGCACGCGCGACCGGCGCCCCCGACATTGCCTTGAAACGCCTGATCCATTTCCTCGAAGCCATCGCCTCGCGCGCGAGCTATCTCGCCCTGCTGATCCAGTCGCGCGCGGCGCTGCTGCGCCACGCCCAACTGCTGGCTGCTTCCGAGTGGGCCGCGCAATACCACACTACGCACCCGATCCTGCTCGATGAGTTGCTCGACGAGCGCATGCTCAACGCCGCGCCCGATGTTGCCGCCTGGAGCGCGTTTGCCAGCGCGCAATTGCAGGCAGGTCGGCAAAAAAGCGGCGTTGACCTCGAAGCACAAATGAACAACCTGCGCGAGGCGCACCAGGCGCAAGTGTTCCGCCTGCTCGCGCAAGACCTGCAGGGCCTGCTCACGATCGAAGCGCTGGCCGACCACCTCTCCGAACTGGCCGACCGCACCCTTACGCTCGCGCTAGCCGAATGCTGGTCCGCGCTCAAGGAAAAACACCAGCCGGCACCGCAATTCGCCATCATCGCCTACGGCAAACTCGGCGGCAAGGAACTCGGCTACGCCTCCGACCTCGACCTCGTCTTCATCTACGACGACGAACACGAACGCGCTGCCGAAATCTACGCCCGCCTCGCGCAACGCCTGCTCACCTTCATGGAAACCCGCACTACCGCAGGCCGCCTGTTTGAGACCGACACGCGGCTGCGCCCCGACGGCGACAGCGGCCTCTTGGTCACCAGCCTCGCCGCCTTCCGCGACTATC
>JANOYK010000282.1:0-3650 GCA_031428855.1 Burkholderiales bacterium
GGAAAATCTTGTCCGGCGTATCAGACATGATCGCCAGTGGGCGTACCTTGCCCGCCTCGATCAGCGCGCGCGCTTCGGGCAGCGAGCAGGTGACGAACTCGACGCCACCGGCCATCAGATCGTTGAGGCCTGGTGCCGCGCCTTGCGAGGGCACCCAAGGTGACGCATCCGGGGGAATGCGGTTGGAGTTGAGCATGCCGGCCAAGGCCAGATGCCAGATGCCGCCCTGGCCGGTACCACTGGATTTGAATTTTCCGGGGTTGGCCTTGATTGCCGCGAGCACATCGTTGACGGATTTGTAGGGTGAGTCGGCGCGCACGTTGACGCCGGCCGGGTCCATGTTCATCAGGCTCAGGGGCGTGTAGTTGGTCTGGTTGAGTTTGGTCAGACCAGTGTGGTGCATCATGGTGATCTCGACCGTGATCATGCCGATGGTGTAGCCGTCGGGGTTGGCTTCGGCAATCGCCGCGTGACCCACCACGCCGCTGCCGCCGGTGCGGTTGACCACGTTGACCGGCTGGCCCAGTTCTTTTTCAAGCAGGGTGCCGATGATGCGCGCCGTTTGGTCGGTGCCGCCGCCTGCGCCCCAAGGCACGATCAGCGAAATCGGGCGGTTTGGAAAGGTTTGTGCGTGTACTGCGCCGAATGTCAGTGTGAGTGCCAGCGCGAGCGCTGAGGCAGCGGCGGTTTTGAGAATGGTTCTGCGGATCATGTTTGTCTCCTGGATGGAACGAAAGGGTTGATTGCGACTGGTGTGCGCTGTGCTGCTTGATGCCGCAGCACAGCGCCTATCCGCTTTTAGGGATGCGCTTTGATCAATTGACGCTGCGTGCCGAGCTTCTCGATGCCGCACTCGACTACGTCACCGGCCTTGAGGAAAATCGGGTTCGGCTTTTTGCCGATACCGACTCCCGGCGGCGTGCCGGTGGTGATGATGTCGCCCGGGTTGAGCGTCATGTACCGGCTGCAATAGGCGACGATGTTTTTGCACGAGAAGATCATGGTCTTGGTGTTGCCCGCTTGCATGAGCGCGCCATTGACCTTGAGCCAGATGTCGAGGTTTTGTTCGTCGCCCACTTCATCCTGGGTGACCAGATACGGGCCGATCGGGCCGAAGGTGTCGCAGCCTTTGCCACGGTCCCATTGGCTGCCACGCTGCAGCTGGAAGTGGCGCTCGGACACGTCGTTGACCACGCAGTAGCCGGCGATGACTTTGCCGGCGTCGGCTTCCTTGATCTCTTTGCACTTGGTGCCGATCACGATGGCGATCTCGACTTCCCAGTCCATTTGCGTCGAACCAAGCGGAATGATGGTGTCGTCATTCGGGCCGCAGATCGAGGTGGTCCATTTGTTGAAGAGGATCGGCTCGGCAGGAATCGGCATACCGGTCTCTTTGGCATGGTCGGAGTAGTTCAGGCCAATGGCGACAAATTTTGAGATGCCGGTGTAAGGCACGCCCAGACGCGGGTTGCCTTTGACCAGCGGCAGAGACTCGGGCTTGATCTTGCCGAGCTTCTTGAGGCCAGCGGGCGAAATCTCGGCCCAGCCGATTTCCTTGATGACTTTGGACAGGTCGCGGATATTGCCGGCGGCGTCGAGCATGCCGGGTTTTTCTTTGCCCGAAGGGCCGTAGCGCAGCAGTTTCATGTGCTTCCTTTTGAGGTGGTGTTGCGTTGCAGTTTCCATTATGAATCGTCTGGCTATGCCAGCGATTCATAAGAAGTCAGTCCGCCCAAAAGTAGGTTTGTACTTTTGGGCGATTGTTTATATTGTCATGCCGCCATCACAGGAATAGGCGTTGCCGGTACAGAACACCGATTCGTCCGAAGCCAGATACACCACCAGCGGCGCGATCTCGTCGGCGGTGGCCAGGCGACCCATTGGCTGGCGGTTGATGAAGTCCTTGCGCGCCTGCACCGGGTCGGCAAACGCATTGATGCGGTCACCGAGCGAAGGCGTATCCACTGTGCCTGGGCACACGGCATTGCAGCGGATGCCTTGCTTGACGAAATCAGCAGCAATCGATTTGGTCAGCCCGATCACTGCAGCCTTGCTCGCGCCATACACCATGCGATGCGGCAAACCCTTGATCGACGAGGCAATCGATGCGATGTTGATGATCGAGGCAGTGGTGCCGGTTTTTTCGAAGTGGGCCAGCATGGCGGGCAGAAAAGCCTGCGCCGTCTTCCACTGGGCGCGCACATTGAGGTTGAAGGCAAAGTCCCACTGCGCATCAGTGCAGTCGAGCGCGGTGCCGTGATGCACGAAGCCCGCGCAATTGAACAAAATCTGCACCGTGCCGATCTCGTTGGCGATGGCGGTGATCGCCTTGTCATCGAGGGCGTCGAGCTTGCGCGTGGTGACGTTGGCGACGCCTTGGTAACTCTCCAGCAGTTTTTCGTTGACGTCGGTGGCCCATACTGTGGCGCCTTCGCGCGCAAAGGCTAAGGCAGTGGCTTGGCCGATGCCTTGTCCGGCAGCGGTGATGAAGGCAGTCTTTCCTGCGAGGCGGTGGCTCATGAATGGGAAGACGAAACCAGAGGGAAGAGTGGGGAAGAAGCGCGAAGAGGGGCGAGGGGGCCAATGCCGATGGCGCTAAAATTGGCCTGACCAATTTACCAGATTAGACACAGGCGCTCAATCGCATTGCTCAAGCCTGCGTCATACCTGCGCCATGTGCGCGATCAAAAAAGGAAACTGTCATGGGCGACATCACGCCGCAATTCATCCGCACCGCCACTCTGCGTCTCAACCCGGCAGACGATGTGGTCATCGCCACGCGCGACTTGCCGGCTGGTACTCTGATCGCCAGCGAAGCGGTCACCACTACCGAGAAAATTCCGTCCGGGCATAAAGTCGCCACCAAGGCGGTTGCCGTCGGCCAGCCGGTGCGCCGCTACAACCAGATCATCGGCTTTGCCACCCAGCCGATTGCGCCGGGCCAGCACGTGCACGTGCACAACATCGAAGTGCAATCCTTTGCGCGTGACTACGCCTTCAGCAGCGACGTGAAGCCGGTAGCCAAACCCGACAAACCCGCCACCTTCATGGGCATCAAGCGCAAGGACGGCCGCGTCGCCACCCGTAACTACCTCGGCATCATCTCCACCGTGAACTGCTCGGCCACGGTCTCGCAGGCGGTGGCGGCGCACTTTTCCACACCGGGCGCGCTTGACGCCTACCCCAATGTTGATGGCGCGGTGGCGCTGACCCATTCGTCGGGCTGCGGCATGGATTCGACCGGCGAAGGCATCGATGTGTTGCGTCGCACGATTGCCGGCTATGCCACCCATCCCAATTTTGCCGGCGTGCTGCTGATCGGCCTCGGCTGCGAAGCCAACCAGATGAGCGCACTGCTGATCGCGCAAGGCCTGGAAGAAGGCGGACTGCTGCACACCATGAACATCCAGGACATTGGCGGCACGCGCAAATGCATCAAATGGGGCATCGCCCGCATCAACGACATGCTGCCGCTGGCCAACCTGACTAAACGCGAGCCCTGCCCGGCCAGCCACATCACCATCGGCTTGCAATGCGGCGGCTCGGACGGCTACTCGGGCATCACCGCCAACCCTGCGCTGGGCGCAGCAGTCGATATCCTGGTGTCACACGGCGGCACCGCGATCCTTTCGGAGACGCCGGAAATCTAC
>JANOYK010000283.1:0-1933 GCA_031428855.1 Burkholderiales bacterium
GTGAGGGTGTTGGTTGATACCAATGTGGTGCTGGACGTGCTGCAGGGGCGGCCAGCGTTCGTCAACCATGCTACGTTGATTTTCGATCTGGTTGAGCGCGGCATCATCACCGGCCTGTTGTGCGCGACCACCATCACCACACTCGCCTATCTGGCCGGCAAGACGGCGGGCAAGCAAGCGGCCACCAAACAAATCCGTCAACTCCTCGTCCTGTTCGAAGTCGCTCCCGTCACCCGTGCGGTGCTCGACGCAGCGCTGGCATCCAAAACATCCGACTTCGAAGACGCCGTGCTCTCGGAAGCCGCGCTACAGGCTGGCGCGCAGGCCATCATCACACGCAACTTGCGCGACTTCACACACAGCCCGGTAAGGGCCTACACGCCGGCGCAATGGCTGGCGATGCATCGAAAGTAGCGGCTGGCAAACGCACGTGAACAAAGCCAAGCTCGGTGACGGCAAGAAAGTCAACGGCGATGCGCTGGGGATTTCGGCGGGAACCATCCTCGGTAATTGAGCGCAACCGTGCAATAAAAAAGGCAGCGCGAGCGGTCTTTTTTATTGGTGCATCGGCCCGAGAGGCTCTTCCACCAAGGCTTTCAGGAGACAAAGGCTTGAAGATGGCTCCCACCAAGGCTTTCAGGCGGGCTTCTAGGCAGGATTCCAGGCTGTGGATTTTAATATTCTCATTACTTGAAAATAAGTAATGAGAATATTAGAATCAGCGCAAATGAGCCAATCCGACCATATCCTTGAGCTTGCCCGGCAGCGGCGCGTGCTGCGCGCGGCGGATGTGCGCGCGCAGGGATGGTCACCACAACTGCTGCTCAGCCTGCACCAGGCGGGCAAGCTGGATCGCGTAGCGCGCGGTCTGTACAGCCTGCCCGATGCCGACATTACCGAGCATCAAACGCTGATCGAGGTGTGCCAGCGCGTACCCAAGGCGGTACTGTGCCTGCTGACCGCGCTGCAATACCACAGCATCGGCACCCAGATGCCCCATGAAGTCTGGATTGCCCTGCCAGAGGCCACACAGACCCCGGCGCTCGACACCCCCAGGCTGCGCATCGCGCGCCTGCGAGGTGAGGCCTATTCCCAAGGCATCCAGACCGTGATCGACTACGGCGCACCGATTCGCGTTTACAGCGTCGCCAAGACCGTGACCGACTGCTTCAAGTTCCGCAACAAGATCGGCCTCGACGTGGCGCTGGAAGCTCTCAAAAGTGCCTGGCGCAGCCGCAAGCTCACCATGGCCGAACTGCACCACTTCGCCAGGATCAACCGTGTGGAACGGGTCATGCAGCCTTACCTCGAGGCTGTGGCGGCATGAGCAAAAATCTCCCTGCCTCCATCCTCGCGCGGCTGCTGACGCTGGCCAGGCAAAGGGGTGATGACTACAGCCTGCTGCTCAACCGGTTTGCGCTGGAGCGCCTGCTGCTGCGCCTACCCACTGAAGTGGCCGAATGCGCCGACCGCAAGATCGTCATCACCTCGCAAAGCGGGCGCATCCATGTGAGCAAAACCAATCTCGGCGACGGCAAGAAGGTCAATGGTGACGCGCTGGGAATCGCCGCCGGGACGATTCTCGGGAATTGATTTTTTGGATAGCCACCGTCCTGAGAACCGCTCTCACCAAGGGTTTCAAATGATCGTCTGGCTGCAATCCGCATGTACCAACGGTCTTGGTGGCATGCCAAAGGGTAAACCCGGCTCCGCCACTCGCAACCCGCCATCGGGCGCAGTGCGGGATGCCGCACCCAGCAAACCGTCGCCGCACTGTCGAGTTGCCGGCCATTGAGTTCATCGGCCGCTTTCTGTCTCATGTGCTGCCAGCCGGCTTTAAGCGAATTCGCCATTACGGCCTTTTGGCGAGCCGCCATAAGACACAGAAACTGGCGGCCTGCCGGGCGCTGTTTGATCTGCCGCCACCCGATCC
>JANOYK010000284.1:0-10818 GCA_031428855.1 Burkholderiales bacterium
GACCTGTCTGACATCGACTTGCTGCTGCGCCAGTTTGGCGCGCAGCCGGATTTCTGGAACCGGTTACTGCTGCGGGCCGAAGAGCTGGGGCTGCAGCGCCCGCTCTATTACGGGCTGCGACAGACCCAGTTGCTGCTGGAGTGCCCGGTGCCACAATCGGTGTTGGAGCAGACCCGCGCGGATGCACCCCCAGCGCCGGTGCGTCAACTGATGGATCACCTATGGCAACGTGTATTGGGCAGTGTGTCCCCGGGACGCAGAGGCCTGTTTGGCGGGGTGGATGAATTATTGCTGCTGGTGCGCGCGCACTGGCTGCGCATGCCGGTCTGGCTGCTCTGTTTCCATATCATCGTAAAACTGACGCGCCGCAAGGATGCATGAGAGCCACTTGCAAGAGTGGCAGTCAATTTGCAATTGCGTGTGCGTCAAAACTTCGCCGATTGCGCTACGGCCACGCCGGAGAGTGACCGTCAATTTGTTATTGCGCCTGCGTCAAAACCCTTTAAACCACGCAGGCCGGTTGCCCGGATCGCCTGCCGGGGGAGCAGGGGGCGCGGGCGGTGCCTCAGCCTCGGCCGGTTTGGGTTGCGCTTGGGCGGTAGGTGCGGGCTTCTCTGGCGGCGCGGCCGAGGTTGCTGGCGGGGGTTTGTAGCTTGGGGGCAACTGGCTGGTTTGCGGATAACCGGCAGAGTCAAGCGCCTCGCCCCAAGCCACCGCCTCAAAACCTGAATGCTTGTTGGGGCCAACCGTCAACACCGGAATCGAAGTCGCGCCAGTGATCTTGGTCAATACCTGAACGTCTTCATTCGACTTGATGGTTTTCTCTGTAAACGGAATGCCGCGTTTGGTCAAAAACGCGCGCCCGGCGTCGCAGGCAGAGCAACCGGGTGCAGTAAAGAGCGTGACCGGCGAAGTGCGCGACGCCTGTTGGAGCGCATATGGCAGATTGGACGCGCCGCCAGCAGGCGCTGCAGCGGGAGCAATAGCCGTTTTTTGCACCCCTTTTACAGAAGCAGGAGGCGGCGTATCGCTGTAGACGACGCGGCCATCGGGGCCGGTGTACTTGTATTGCGCGAGCGCGTGGGCTGCACAAAAAAAACTCGCTGCGAAGAAAAAAACTTTTTGAATTTTCATCTTGCTCTCCTTAATAATCAAGAAGTTAAGCGGTAATCATACCACTGTGCCTGAGAAGTGCATCCATGCTCGGATCTCGCCCCCGGAAGGCGCGGAAACTCTCCGCAGCGGGGCGGCTGCCGCCAACGGCAAGCACCTCGGCGTGAAACCGCGCGCCGGCAGCTGGTGAGAGCACGCCTTCCTCCTCAAACGCGCTATAGGCATCGGCCGACAACACCTCGGCCCATTTGTAGCTGTAGTAGCCCGCCGCATAGCCGCCGGCGAAGATGTGCGAGAAATTGTTGGGGAAGCGGTTGTACGCGGGGGGATGCAGCACCGCCACGCGCTGGCGAATCTCATCGAGCAATGCCAGAGGGGTTTGCCAGGCCGCATCAAAATCAGAATGCAACTGCATATCGAACAGCGAGAATTCAATTTGCCGCACGGTCTGCATGCCGGCCTGAAAATTTTTCGCGGCGAGCATTTTGTCGAATAGCGCGCGCGGCAGCGGCGCGCCCGAATCCACATGCGCGGTCATGTGTTTCAGGACATCCCACTCCCAGCAGAAGTTCTCCATGAACTGGCTTGGCAATTCAACCGCATCCCATTCGACACCGTTGATGCCGGAAACCCCCAGATCATCAACGCGCGTGAGCATGTGATGCAGGCCGTGGCCGAATTCGTGGAACAGCGTGATGACGTCATCGTGGGTAAACAGGGCCGGGCGTTTTTGGCCATTGGCTTCACCCACACCACGCGCGAAGTTGCAGGTCAGATACGTGACCGGGGTTTGCACCGTGCCGGGGACAGTGCTTGGCATAGCATCCGGCGTGTTGCCCGGCGCGCCGCCGGTTTTGAGACAGCGCGTGATGGCGTCGTCCATCCAGGCGCCGCCGCGCTTGGTGTCGCGCGCGTACAGATCGAGATAAAACTGGCCGATTAACTGGCCAGAGGCCCTATCACCAGCCGGCCCGCCGCGCGTTTCAATCCGGAAGCCGCGCACATCCTCATGCCACGCGTGCGGCGGACTCAGCGCTGCATCGGGCTTGATCTGCACATCAAAAATCGTTTCGACCACCTTGAACAAGCCGGTCAGCACGGCAGGCTCGGGAAAGTATTGCTTTACCTCCTGATCCGAAAACGCATAGCGCTGCTGGCGCAATTTTTCCGAGGCGTACATGGTGTCCCAGGCTTCGAGCGGATCGAGGCCCAGCGCGTCTTTCGCAAACGCCTTGAGTTCGGCAACATCGCGCAGGGCAAACGGGCGGGCGCGCTGTGCCAGACCGTCCAGAAAACTGCGCACCTGCTGCGGCGTGTTGGCCATTTTTGCCACTAGCGATACCTCGGCAAAATTGTTGAAGCCGAGCAGCGCAGCTTCCTCCGCGCGCAGCGCGATGATCTGGTCAATCAACGCCGTGTTGTCGAGTTTGGCGTCACCAAACTCGGAGGCGCGCGTGACGTTGGCCTTGTAAATGGTTTCACGCAGAGCGCGGTCGTCTGCGTATTGCAATACCGGCAGATAGGACGGTGCCTGCAAGGTGAGTTTCCATCTTGGCTTGCCGTCATCGGACTTGCCACCGTCGGGCTTGCCACCGTCGGGCTTGCCACCCACGGGCTTGCCATCATCAGCCTTGTGGTCTTTTTCGGCCGCTTCGCGCGCCGCGTCCTTGACGTCTTGGGGCAGCCCGGCCAAGCGCGCTTCGTCTTCTATCACGAGCGAAAACGCGTTGGTCGCATCCAGCACATTTTCAGAAAAGCGCGAGCCGAGCAGGGATTGTTCTTCGGCAATCTCTTTGAAACGGGCTTTCTTGTCTTGCGCCAGTTCGGCGCCGGAGAGACGGAAGTCGCGCAGTTCGTTCTCAATAATTTTTTTGCGTGCCGGGGACAGCGTGGCAAATTCCGGTGCGCTGCGCAAGGCGCGATATTGGTTGAACAGATCGAGGTTCTGGCCGAGGTCAGTCCAATACTCGGTGACGTTGGGCAGGCTGGTGTGGTAGGCGTCACGCAGCGCCGGGCTGTCGATCACGGCGTGCAGGTGCCCGACCACGCCCCAGGCGCGCGCCAGTTTTTCGTTGACCGCTTCGAGCGGCGCGACGATATCGCTCCAGCCGCAGTTGGGCGATGCGGTCACCCGCGCCAGTGTGGCGCGGCACTCCACAATCAGGTGGTCTACTGCCGGGGCGATATGCTCAGGCCGGATATCGGCGAAGCGCGGAAGAGCGGAAAAATCAAGTAGCGGATTCATGAAAGTGTCGATTGGTTGAATTTCAAAGCGGATGTCAAGGTGTTCGAGAGCAGCATCGCAATCGTCATGGGCCCGACGCCGCCAGGCACCGGGGTGATCCAGCCGGCCACTTCTCGTACAGCGGCAAAATCCACATCGCCGCACAGTTTGCCCTGGGCGTCACGGTTCATGCCAACGTCAATCACGCAGGCACCCGGTTTGACCATGCTGCGTGTCACCAGGTTCGCGTGGCCGGTGGCGCTCACCAGAATGTCGGCTTGCCGCGTGATGGCGGCCAGATCAACTGTTCTGGAATGGCAAATGGTGACGGTGGCACCGGCTTGCAAGAGCAGCAGTGCCACCGGTTTGCCGACAATATTGGAGCGGCCGATCACCACTGCGTGGCGGCCGTCGGGATTGATGCCGCAGGCTGTCAACATCGCCATGATGCCGGCTGGGGTGCAGGGAATGAAACCCGGCGTGCCGGCCAGCAATGCACCGGCGCTGGCGATGTGAAAGCCGTCAACATCCTTGGCCGGATCAACTGCTTCGATCACTTTGTGAGGGTCAATCTGCGGCGGCAGCGGCAACTGCACCAGGATGCCGTGAATGCGCGGATTGGCGTTCAGGTGCGCGATCAGGGTTAGCAATTCTGATTCGCCAACCGATGCGGGCCGCTCGATCAGTTCGGCATAAAACCCGGCTTCGCTGCACGCCTTGAGTTTGTTGCGCACATACACCTGCGAGGCCGGGTTGTCACCAGCGATCAGCACCGCAAGACCAGGCGGAGAGCCGCTCGCACCAAGGGTTTTGGCGCGAACACGTAATTGCTCGCGGAGTGTTTTGGCTAATCCCGCGCCGTCAATGATGTTTGCGGTCATGGAAGTTACGTTTTGGAAGTCACATCTTGGAAGTCACATTGTGGAAGTCACATTGCTTGCCTCTGAAAAGCGGCCAGCTTTGAATAAAAGGGCGCGAGTGTAGCAGGCACGCCGTTGAAGATAGGCTTGAGTTTTGCGTAGCGCGCGTGCGCCGCAGCGTCGGGCAACACGCGCCGGCTGTGCGGCGGCAGGGCTGCTACGGCGTCAGCCAGCGACGCTGCGCGCCCCATTGCTTTGAGGGCCAGCAGGGCCGCGCCCTGGGCGGTTGACTCGGGGTTGCCGGCGACGCTCAGCGGGCGGCCCAGCAAGTCCGCCGCCATCTGGAGCCAGAACGGTGAGTGTGCAAAACCGCCGCCCGCGACGATCTCATCGACCGGCGCGCCCGCGAGTTCTTCGAGCACGTCGAGAATCATCGCCAGATTGAACAGCACGCCCTCCATCACCGCGCGCACCAAATGGGCCGGGCCGTGGCTGAAATTGAGGCCGATGAAGGAGGCGCGCGCGTCGGCGTTCCACAGCGGCGCGCGCTCGCCTGCGAGGTAGGGATGAAACAGCAAGCCGCCGGCGCCGGGCGGCACTTGCTGTGCCAGCGTGGCCAGCACCGAGTAAGCATCACCGGCCTCAAGCCCAATGCGCAACTGCGGAAAGTTGTCGCGCAGCCAGCGCAGCGGCAGCCCGCCGCCGTTGGTCGCGCCGCCGATGACGAATTGATCTTGGGTGAGGGTGTAGCAAAAGGTGCGCATGGCGGTGTCGGTCGCCGGGGCCGGCACGGCCATGCGCAGTGCGCCGCTGGTGCCGATGGTGAGGACGGCGCGGCGCGCGCGGTGTGGGGCGCGTGGGTGGGTTGCCTGCGGTGCTGCTGCACCGCCGGAACACAGCGCCTCATCGTGCTGGTTTGCCAGCACGCCCGCGCCCAGATTGGCGAGGCAGCCGTCGGATGCGCCCAGTACGAACGGCGTGGCGGCGCTCAGATTCATTGCCGCGGCATAGCCCGCCGGCAGACCCTGCAACACCGTTTCGGGTGCAGCCAGCGCGGAAAGCTGCGCCCGCGTCACCCCTGCTGTGGTGAGCGCTGCGTCACACCAGTCACGCTGCTTCAAGCTGTACAGCCCGCTGGCCGACGCAATCGAGTGATCGGCGACCCATCGTCCAAACAATTGATGGCAGATAAACTCCTTGATTGAGACAAATTTATTTGCCGCTGCAAACAGCGCTGGCTGCGTATGCCGCAGCCACACCAGCTTTAGCAAAGGCGACATCGGATGCAGCGGCACACCCGTCTCCAAATAGAGCGACTGGCTGGAAACCGTTGGTGGGAGCGACTCTTCAAATACAGGCAGGATGACCGAGGCGCGATTGTCGGCCCAGGTGTAAAGCGGTGTGAGCGGCGCGCCGCGCGCATCCACCGCCATCAAACTGTGCATCGCCGCCGATAGCGCGACGCATTCGATCGGGTGCGTGGCCGGTTGGGCAAGCGCGCTCAGGCACTCAGCCAGTGCATTCATCACTTCCATCGGGTCCAGCTCGGCCGCGCCCGGCACCGGACTCTTGAGGGAGTATTCCACCGCTGCCGAATGGCCGGTGAAGCGCGCGCCGTCAAACAGCAAGGCGCGCGTGCTGGAGGTGCCGATGTCTACTGCGGCGATGAGCATGGGGAGGAGGGCGCGAGTGCAAATGCTGGGGGAGACAGCGCGGAACAACCGGGCAGACGAGGCCACCTGAAAAGCGGAAAAAGGCGGGGCGCTAAAATGCAGGCCGCTCGACATTTTAAGGTGCCGCTGGTGACCCTCCGCATTGCCCCCTCAATTCTCTCCGCTGACTTCGCGCGCCTCGGCGAAGAAGTGCGCACCGTGCTTGCCGCCGGTGCCGACGTGATTCACTTCGACGTGATGGATAACCACTACGTGCCTAACTTGACGTTCGGGCCGATGATTTGCGAGGCGGTCAAACCGTACGCGCGCGTGGACGGTGACTCTGGCGGCAAACCCGCGCCAATCGATGTGCATCTGATGGTGTCGCCGGTCGACCGCATCGTGCCGGACTTCGCCCGTGCGGGTGCGGACATCATCAGTTTTCACCCGGAAGCCTCGGCGCATGTGGACCGTACGCTCGGGCTGATCCGCGAGAACGGTTGCAAGGCCGGGCTGGTGTTCAACCCCGGCACGCCGCTGCACTATCTCGATCATGTGATGCACCGGCTCGATCTGATTCTCATCATGTCGGTCAATCCCGGGTTTGGCGGGCAGTCGTTCATACCCGAGGCGCTCAAAAAAATTGCCGCTGTGCGCGCGCGGATTGACGCACACCGTGCGGCCGGCGGGCAGGAGATCTGGCTTGAAGTGGACGGTGGCGTGAAGGTGGACAACATTCGCGCGATTGCGCAGGCTGGTGCCGATACGTTTGTCGCTGGCTCCGCCATTTTTGGACAGGCGGATTACAAAGCCGTGATCGATGCGATGCGCGCGCAGTGCGCCGGGTTGTGAGAGGTGAAGGGAGATCACTCCACACTGAATCCAAAACTGGCATCGGCTCAAGAGTGGCTCCCATCAATGGTTTTGGCGCGTATGCGGCCAGAAGGCGCATGAATAGGGCTTGTGCGAGCGGTTGACTGTTTTGGTGGCGGTGTGTATTCTGTATACAGTACACAATTTGGCTGATGTTGCCCCTCCACGCATGTCCACCATCACCCGCATCGAAACCGCCCCCGATCTAGTCGAGCAGGTGCGTGCGCGTCTGCTCGATGCGATTTGCGATGGCTCGCTCGCGCCCGGTGCGCGCCTGACGCAGGAAGAGTTGGCGGCCTCGCTCAACGTGTCGCGCCAGCCGGTGTTGCAGGCGCTGCGGCTGCTCAAAGGCGATGGCTTTGTGATTGACGCCGGCCGCCGTGGCCTGATGGTGGCTCCGCTCGATGGCGCGATGATCGAGCGCGTCTACGCGGTGCGTGCGGTGCTCGACGGGCTGGCCGCGCGTCTCGCGGCGCAGCGCAAGGCCAAGCTTGATCGTGGGTTGATCGACGCCGGGCGCAAGGCGGCGGCGGGCACGCGTCTGGCTGCGATGATCGACGCCGACATGCGCTTTCATCACGCGCTCTACGCGGCGGCGGACAATGATTTCATTGCCGAGAGTGCCGAGCGCCACTGGCGGCACATTCGCCGCGCCATGGGCGCAGTGCTGCGCTCACCCGGCACACGCGCCAGTGTGTGGGACGAGCACGAAGCGATTCTCGACGCCGTCGCGCGCGGTGATGCCGCCCGCGCCGAGCGGCTCGCGCGTGCGCACGGCGAAGAGGCCGGGCGCAACCTGGCAGAACGGCTCGATCACGCTGCCGTCAAAGCGGCCAAGGCGTCGTAGCGCCGTACGCCGTATCAATATCCGCTCATCTCCGATTCAACACCGTTCGATCTGCTGCACAACCGCATTGATTTTCCTTTCTGTACCACTTACCATCCCACGCCACCCTCCAACTTCCCCACTACATTCAGGAGACCCCCCATGAAACTCACCGCTGCCCAACTCGAACAGTTCGACCGCGAAGGCTATCTGTTCTTCCCCAGCCTGTTCAAGCCTGATGAAATCAAACGTCTTGCCGATGAAGTGCCGGGCATTTACGCCCAGCAGCGCCCCGAGAACGTGCGCGAAAAAACCGGCGGCGTGGTGCGCATCAATTTCGCTGCGCACATGTACAACGACCGTTTCGCGCGCCTGGCGCGCCATCCGCGCATGGTCGAGCCGATCAAGCAATTGTTCGACGAAGATGTCTACATGCACCAGTTCAAGATCAACGGCAAGATGGCGTTTGACGGCGATGTGTGGCAATGGCATCAGGACTACGGCACCTGGCTGAATGATGACCAAATGCCGAGCGCGCGCGCGATGAACGTGGCGATCTTTCTCGATGACACCAACGAATTCAACGGCCCGCTGATGTTCATCCCCGGCAGCCACAAGGCGGGCGTGCTCGATGCTGGCCACGACACCTCGACCACCAGCTATCCGCTGTGGACCATCAACAACCAGAACATCAAGGAGATGGTCGAGAAAGCCGGCGGTCTCAAGGGCGGCATCGTCGCACCCAAAGGCCCACCCGGTTCGATGATCCTGTTCCACGGCTGTCTGGTGCATGCGTCCACGTCCAACCTGTCGCCGTGGAACCGGGTCAATGTGTACCTGTCGCTGTGTGCGGTGTCGAACCACATTCGCCGCTTCAAGCGCCCCGGCTACATCGCGCACCGGCAGTTCGATGCGATTCAATCCCTGCCCGATGATTGTTTGCTCAAAGACTATCCGGTGGCGACGCCGTGGAAAAACGGCACGCCGGCGGAAGAGTTGCGCGGCATGGTTGATACCCCCATGAAAGCGGCAGCCTGACATGAATCTCTACGCAAAACTCCTGAAGCGCCAGGCCGATGGCAAACCGGTGCGGATTGGCCTGATCGGCGCGGGCAAATTCGGCTCGATGTATCTGGCGCAAATTCCCAAGACACCCGGCGTGCATTTGGTGGGCATCGCTGATTTGTCGCCCGTCAACGCGAAAGCCAATTTGGCACGCGTCGGCTGGAAGGCGGAGCAGTCGGCAGCCACGTCGTTCGAGGACGCCATCGCCAAGGGCAATACCTTCGTCACTGACAACTGGGAAGCGCTGGTATCGAACCCGCAGATCGAGATCATTGTCGAATGCACCGGCAACCCGATCGCCGCAGTCGATCACATTCTCGCTGCGTTCAAACATGGCAAGCACGTGGTCAACGTTACTGTGGAAGCCGATGCGTTTTGTGGCCCGCTGCTCGCTCAAAAAGCGGCGGCGGCAGGCGTGGTCTACAGCCTCGCTTACGGCGACCAGCCTGCGCTGATTTGCGATCTGGTCGATTGGGCGCGCGCGGCGGGCTTCTCCGTCGTCGCCGCTGGACGCGGCCACAAATGGCTGCCGCATTTTTCTGAATCGACACCGGAGACGGTGTGGGGCCACTATGGCCTCTCGCCCGAAACCGCGCGCATCGGCGGCCTCAATCCCAAGATGTTCAATTCCTTCCTCGACGGCTCCAAACCCTCGATTGAAAGCACGGCGGTATGCAATGCCACCGGCCTGATCGCCCCGCCCGATGGTTTGCTCTATCCGCCCGCGTCAGTCGATGACATTCCCTTCGTGTGCCGCCCGATTGCCGAGGGCGGTGTGCTGCATCAAAAGGGCCAGGTCGAGGTGATCTCCTCGCTCGAAAAAGATGGCCGCGTGATTCCCTACGACATCCGCTTCGGCGTCTTCGTCGTGTTCGAGGGCGAGACCGAATACGTGCGCAACTGCTTCAAGGAATACATGGTGCGCACCGATCCATCGGGCCGCTACGCCTGCCTCTACAAGCGTTGGCATTTGATCGGCCTCGAAGTTGGCATCTCGGTGGCGAGTGTGGCGGTGCGCGGTGAATCGACCGGCGCGGCGATCGGCTGGAACGCCGATGTCGTCGCCACTGCCAAGCGTGATTTGAAGCCGGGCGAAATGCTTGACGGCGAGGGCGGTTATACCGTGTGGGGCAAGTTGTTCCAGGCGCAAAAATCCCACGCAGCGGGCGGCTTGCCGCTCGGCCTCGCGCATGAAGTCAAAGTCATTCGCCCGGTCAAGAAAGGCCAAAGCCTGACTTGGGCCGATGTGGCAATCGATGAGACTCTGCCCGCCTATAAGGTGCGGCGTGAGATGGAATCCGCATTTGCACCGCAACTCAAAAAGGCCGCCTGAGCACAACATGAAAAATTCACTCAAGGTGAAAAACCCACCCAAGGCGCTGGTGTTCGACGTCTTCGGCACCTGCGTCGATTGGCGCGGCTCGATCATCACCGAGGGCCGTGCGCTCAACCAGGCGCATGGCTGGACGATTGACTGGGAAGGCCTGGTCGATGCCTGGCGCGGCGCCTATCAACCCAACATGGGCAAAGTGCGCCGCGGCGAACTGCCGTGGATGATGCTGGACGACTTGCACCTGATGGCGCTCAAGACGCTGCTGCCGCAGTTTCTCAACGGCACCCCGCGCAAAGCTTTGGTGGGAGCCGATCTTCAGACCATTAACCACATGTGGCACTGCCTGCATGGCTGGCCTGATTCACCGCGTGGCCTGAAGCGCCTCAAGACAAAACACATCATCGGCACCATGTCGAATGGCAATGTTGCGTTGCTCACCAACATGGCCAAATTCGCCGGCCTGCCGTGGGACCTGGTGTTCTCGGCCGAGTGGGTGCATCACTACAAGCCGGATCGCGAGTGCTATCTGTCGGCACCGAAGATGCTGTGTCTCAAGCCTTCAGAAGTGATGCTGGTGGCCGCGCACAAGAACGATCTCGACGGCGCAAAAAAAGCCGGTCTCATGACCTGCTTCGTGCCGCGCCCGCTCGAATACGGCCCGGCACTGTTCAAGTCAGGCAAATATGACGCCGCGTTCGAGAAGCGCTTCGATTTCAATGCGCATGATTTCAATGATTTGGCAGAGCAGTTGGGCTGCTGAAAAATTGGCGGAGGCAGGCTGAGTCCGAGGGGGCCGGCGTTTTCTCAGGCGCACCCATCCCCCCAAACCTGGCGGTTGATGCGGCGCAATATGGCATAATTCCAAGTCTTGT
>JANOYK010000285.1:0-5661 GCA_031428855.1 Burkholderiales bacterium
ATCGCAACGATGAGGCTCGGCGCACCACAACGATGTCGCTCAAGCCCCCGCAACGATACCGCCTACGGCGTCATGGCAATCAACACGTTGCAGCCAGCCTGATCGATCAGGGTTTTGCCGACCGAGCCGCGCCACCAGCGCTCGGCCCAGCCCTTGGCGCGGCGGTGGCCGACGCAGATCAGATCAGCGTTGATCGCCTTGGCACGCGCGGCGATTTCGTCGACCGGCTCGCCATTGGCGAGGGTGCCTTGCGGGTTTTCAAAGCCGCGTTCGCGCAGACGATCGAGGCCTTCGTCGAGAATCGCCTGATAGCGTTTTTTCTCCTGCTCAAAATCGTTTTCCATCACCATGCCTTCGGCCACCATCATCCCGGCATAGAACGGAATCACCGCCAGCAAATGCACCTCTGCTTTAATCATCGCGGCCAGGTCGGCAGATTCGCGCAGGGCTTTGCGCCCTTCTTCTGATCCGTCGTACGCCAGCAATATGCGCTTGTACATGGTTGTCTCCTTTTTTGAACTCACTTGTGGATTTAGTATACCCGCCGCGCTCCTACAGTTTGGCGATGATAGCGGCAAGCCGGTGGCGCCCGGTAGCGCCGCTGGTGCCGATTAAATTGAGCAGCATGTCGCGCGGGGCCGGGCGCACGCCGCGATCCTTGAGCGTGTTCGAGAGCAGCACCATCTGGCGCGCGCGCCGCGCGGCTTCTTCGCCCGGCTGCGCCGGAATCGCGAGCGCGAGTTCGAGGTCGAGCAGCAGGTCGGCGCGTTTGACTTTGGCAGCGAGCGGCTTGCCTGACAGCGCCGCCGCCTTGCGCGCGCCGATGCCCGTGTGGGCGGCGTGCTTCGGATCAAGACGCGCTTCGATGGCGCTGATTTTTTCCAGCCATGCTGTGGCGTCCGCAGCAGCCTCGCTGCCCTGCGGCTCGCCGCGTCCCTCCGCTTGCGTGAGGGCATCATCCAGATCCATCAGCGCGTCCCACACGCTGCGCTCATCACTGCGTTTGAGGTGCAGCAGATGGGCCTTGACCATCTCGACCGCCTCATCGTATTGACGCTCGCTGCCGCGATCCGGGCGCGCGGCGCTGTTGCGCCACGCGGTTTGCAATTCGGTCAGGCGCGTCTGCACGGTGGCGCGCACGGTCTCTTGCTTGAGCGCGCGCAGTGCCGCGATATGTTGTGTGTGCTCCTCGCGTGCGGCACCTTGCAAGGCTTTCACCGCCTCACGCGCCTGCGCGCGCATCTCAAACACGGTGTTGCCGAGCGCGCGGAATTTTTCCCACAGCGCTTGTTCCTCCTTGCGCGGCAGCATCAGCGGCGAGACGCGCTGGTTCCACAGCTTCTGGCAATCCTGCGCCACCTGCATCGCATCGGATAGCGCCGGCCAGGCGCGGTCGTTGACGCCCGCCCCTGTGGCAACGGCGGCCGGGCGCTCGGCTTGGGCGCGCACGCGTGCTGCTTCCACCTGATCGATCAGCGCGCGGCGGCGCGTGCGCTCGCGCATCCGCTCGGCATCGAGCGCGCCATCAAGGGTTTTGAGCGCTTGATCCATGCGTACTTGCAAGGCCTTTTGTTCCTTGCGGCCAACGCCGTGCTGGTCGTACCAGGCGCGCACCAGCTCACCGCGTTTGGCGGCGAGTTTGTTCCACTCTGGCGGCGTGGCGGGGTCAGTGATGGTGGCCGCAGCAGAGAGCGCCTCAATCTCGGCCAGCGCGGCTTCTTTGAGTTTGAGATGCTCATCACGCTCGGCCGCCTTGACGGCGCGATACAGCGTGACGGTCTCATAGGCCTTATTGGTGGCGGTGTGAAACTCGTCCCACAGCTTGCGCGGCGCGCCGCCGGCTTCGAGATCGAGCGCCTTCCATTCGTTTTGCAGGGTCTGCACTTCGGTGCGCAGCATTTCGATATTGAGCGTCAACTCGGGCAGCTTGCGTGCGCGCTCCATCAGGGTGGCGCGTGCGGTGCGCGCATGGTCACGCGCAAAACCTTCGAGCTTGAGCACTTCGGATTCCATCGCGTGAAAGCGCGCACGCAGCGCCGGCGGCAGGTGCTCGGCCTCGGCCCGGTGCTGCTTGATCGCTCCTGCTGCCTTGATTGCCGCTTTCGCTTCACCGGCGGCGAGATGGGCTTCGGTCCCGGTGATGAGCGCAACCAGGGCATCGTGCGCCACCTTGGCGTCACTGGTGCGCGACTCACGCTGCGCCGCGCGTGTGGCCTGCGCGGCCTCGCGCTCTTGCGCGCGCTTGGCAGCGTCAGCGCCGCCGGTGCGCAGGTCGTAGGCATCCTTGGCGCGCACCAGCAAATCCTGCGGCAGGCCAGCCGCCAAAATAGCGGCTTCGAGTGCGTTGCGTGTCTCCCTATCGGCCGGATCAAGCAGATCGATGCGTGCCATCAATTCACGGAAGGCATGCTCGGCGGCACCGCGCGCGAGCGCGCTTTGCACCAGTTGCTCCAAGGCGCTCAAGGCTTTGTGGGTGCGTTCAACGATCACGGCCGGCACGGCAGTGGTGTCGAGCGTGTGCATGCGCTCGGCCAGCGCCGCGTGCAGCAGCGGGTCGGCCACGCTTTGCTGCGCCACCAGCGCGAGGCGCGCTGCATCGGCTTCGCGTTCAATCGCAATCAGTTGGCGTTGCGCGTCCTGCCCCGCTTCAAGGTGGGTGCCGACTTCGGTGCGTACCGCAGCCAATGCCGTGAAACCGTTGGTGGGAGCGGGTTTCAGGAGAGTTTCCTTCTGTGCCTCCTTCTGTGCCTCTTTCTGTGCCTCTTTCTGCGCCTCCAGCTTGATCTGATCGTATAGCGCATCGAGTTCAATCAGGCGCGTGAGATCGACCGCAGGCTTGTCGAGCAGGGCGGCAAAATCAGCCGTCAGCGCGACAGCGCGCGCTTCGAGATCGGCCTCGCGCACAAACGCGGCAATGTGCTCACGCGCCAGCCGTGAGAGACGGCGGTCTTTGTCGGCCCAGGTGTGGGCGATCGATTCCCAGGTGTCGCGCGAGGTTGGCAGCGCGGCCAATGCCTGTGCCGCCAGGATGCGCAGGGCAGCGCGCTTGTCGGTGAGGGCGAGAGTGGTGAGGCGCGCGGCGTCAGCGCCGGCCAGCTCGGTGCGCAGCAGGTCTTCTTTGGCGGCCTGGGTTTGCGGCGTGACCGGGGCGGGCGCGGCAGGTACAGCGGCAGGGGTTGAGATGACGGCGTCGTTACCAAGGAGCTTGCGCAGGATATTCATGATGAACCTGTGATGGTGAGACGCGTTGCGGGATGGGGTGAACCCCTGAACAGACGCGTAACCGGCGCTGGTGCCGGATGGTGGATGAAGGGGAAAATGGGGTGGGCTTTAGACCGGGTTCGGGCGAAATTCAGATGGGGTTCGGGCGGGATTCAGGCGCGCTTGTGCTCGGCCTTGACGGTGTAGAGGTACATGTTGCGGTAACGCGTGGCTACTTCAAACACACGGTCCGGCTCCCAACCGCTGATCGGGAAAGCATTGGCCACCACCCGCGTGCCCACCTTGAGTTCTTTCCAGAATTTGGGACGCAGGCGCGTGTTCATTTCCGGCAGCAGATAGAGCGCGATGACCGACGCTTCGCCCATGTCAGCGGTGAACAAATCCTGCTGCACTACCTTGACCTTGTCGCCCACATTTTCGGCCTTGATGTTGGCGATGGCGTACTGCACCAGGTTCGGTTCGATCTCGAAACCGACGCCGCGCGCGCCGCGCAAGGCCGCCGCGATGACGATGCGCGCATCGCCGCAGCCGAGGTCGTAGACCATATCACCGGCCTTGACCTGCGCCACTTCGAGCATGCGCGCCACCACGCCCAGCGGCGTCGGTTCGTACACCACGTCCGGCCCCTTGCAGGGCGCGGGGGTTTGGGCATGGGCAGAATTGACGCTGCCCACAGCAGCGCCAGCGGCACCGGCAAGGGCGATGGCAGCGGGAAGGAATGCGCGACGTTGCATGATGGGACTGGAGCGGAAATTTTGGAGCGATGATTGTAAAGCTTGGGGTAGGGCTTGGGTGTAGCTTGGAAGCGGCTTGCGGCGCTGAAAATGCAGTGCCGGGAATCCGCTGCGGCGCATCACGGCTCAAAGCGCATTTTCTGCCGCCAGCCGCCGGATTGTCACAATCGAATCGACATCGGCTTTCTCGTAGGCCTGCTTGACGAAGGCATCGTAAAACGCCTCGCGCGGGGGCGCGCCCATCACCGCTTTTACGTCATATTGAAAGCGCACAAACAGCTGCGCCGGGGCCGGTTCTTCAATCGTCATTACCAGCGTGGCGGCGGGTACTGTGCCGGCCGCTTCGATGTCATAACGCACGCTGGTGGCGGCAGTGAACACCACGCGGTCGCGGATGGTCAGGCTGCCGAAGGTGAGGGCGCGCGTGAGCGTGTTGTCACCGCGGGCCAGAACCGCAAAACTGTCTAGCGCGAGGACGAACTCCTTCGGACTCTCGGCGCGGTGCTGGAGGCCGCGCCACAACTGCTCGCGTGTGAGCGGGTCAATCAGCGGGTTGGCCGCATCGTTGATCTGCACCAGGTGCTCAAATTGCAGGCTGCTCATGTCATGCCGCTGGTTATGCCGCCTGTCATGCCGCGTGTCATGTCACTGGTCATGTCACTTGTCCCGCAGCGCTGCCAAAGCGCGCCGACAGCATGCTGATCGACCCCATCTCCAGTCCGTCGTTTTCGATCACCACCTGATCTGCGCTGCCCGCCGCCGCGCCCAGCACATAGAGCAGCGGCAGGTAATGTTCAGGTGTCGGAATCGATTGCTGTGCGTCGGCACCCTGTGCCATGAAATCGATCAGCGACTGATCGTTACGCTGCTCCAGCGCGGCGCGGGCGAAGGTGTTAAAGCGTTGCGCCCAAGCGTAAGGTGCAGCGCCATCGCGCTGCATCACGCCGAGGTTATGCACCACATTGCCGCTGCCGAAAATGAGCACGCCCTCATCACGCAGGGGCGCAAGACGGCGGCCCAAGTCGTAATGAAATTGTGCTGGCTGGGTCGCATTCATCGACAACTGCACCACCGGAATATCGGCCTGCGGATAGACATGCGCCAGCACCGACCAGGTGCCGTGATCGAGGCCCCACTCCTGATCGAGCGCGACCGGCAGGGGGCTAAGCAGGTCACGCACACGCGCTGCCAGCGCCGGGCTGCCAGGAGCGGGATACTGAAAATCAAACAGCGCCTGCGGAAAGCCGCCAAAGTCGTGAATCGTCTGCGGCTGTGCCATCGCGGTCACACCGGTGCCGCGCGTAAACCAATGCGCAGAGATCGAAAGAATCGCCTTGGGGCGCGGGTAGTCACGGCCAATCCGCGCCCAGGCTTGGGTATTGCGGTTTTGCTGAAGCGTGTTCATCGGGCTGCCGTGGCCGAGGAATACAGCGGGCATGCGGGTGGTGGTCATGATGTGAGGGCGAGAGGGGCGACGAAGAGTGAATGTTACGACGGGATGACGGCGGGAGTAGCCATCGCATATGCGGCCACTGCGGCCCCGTTCAAGCGGCACAATCAGTGACGCAACAGGCAGCGCAACAAGCCGCGCCACTACAATCAATCCATGCCGTCCATCATCCTGGTCACTCTCAACGCGCGCTATACCCACGCCTCACTCGGCCTGCGTTATCTGCGCGCCAATATGGGCGCGCTCATGAGCGAA
>JANOYK010000286.1:0-6913 GCA_031428855.1 Burkholderiales bacterium
GTTTCTCGGTGGCGAGAGTGTGTTTTTTTTGAGCGTGAACCGCAACAAGCGCAGCATCACGCTCGATCTCAAAGAGGCTGCGGGCAAACAGGCAGTGCGCGAGCTGGTGCCCACGGTGGACGTGGTGATCGAAAATTTCCGTCCCGGTGTGATGCAGCGCCTGGGGCTGGACTACGCGGCGCTGCGGCACCTCAACCCGCGCCTGATCTATTGTTCGGTGTCGGCGTTTGATGCCAACAGCCGTTATGGCGCGCGGCCCGGCTACGACCTGCTGATTTCGGGCATCAGCGGCCTGCAAAGCATGACCGGAGAGCCCGGGCGCGCGCCGCTGCGGCCGGGGGTGAATCTGGTTGACCTCACGGCCGGCACCAACGCCGCGCTCGGCATCCTGATGGCCATCATCGCACGCACCTCAACCGGCTGCGGACAACAGGTCAATGTCTCGCTGATGGATGGCGCGTTCGCGCTCCTCGGCCAGCTGGCGGCGATTTATCTCAACACCGGCAAGGTGCCGGTGCGCCGTGCGCCGGAAGATCTGCACCCGCAGATCGTGCCGTATGGCACGTTCTTGGCGAAAGACCGGCGCTATCTCAACGTCACGGTGCCCAACAACAAGTTCTGGGCTTCGTTTTGCATTGCGCTTGCGCGGCCGGCCTGGGCCGATGACCCGCGCTTTGCCACCAACGCCAAGCGGATTGCGAACCGCAGCACGTTGATCCCGCTGATCGCCACCCGCTTTGGCGAGGACACGCGCAACCGCTGGATCAAACGCCTGCTGGCGCGCGATGTGCCAGCCGGGCCGGTCAATACCATCGACGAAGTGGTCAAAGATGGTTACCTTGAAGAGGTCGGCATGCTCGCGGGAATGGCGCATGCGTCCTGCGGAAAAGTGATGACCCCGGGAATACCGATCCGGCTTTCTGCCACCCCGGGGGCAGTGCGCCTGCCGCCTCCCGCTCTGGGCCAACACAATAGCGCCGTACTGGGCAGCAGACCCAAAGCACACGCTGCTGCGCCGCGGTCAGGCGCTGGCGCGCGCAAACCAGGAAAAGCGGCACAAAAACCGCGCCGTGCCGCCGCTTCATCGGTGCCCCGCCCCTGAGTAGAACCGTCAGCAAGCCCAGCCGCTTATTTCTGTTGCTTGCCGCCGGACCCGGCTGCCGTTCCGCTATTACGCGAAGTGCAGCGCCCGGACCGCCTGTGCGGCAGCAATCCCTTCGGCGATGGCATGCGTGAGCATGCCGCCACAGCCGGCACGCACCGCGCCGGCGGCAAATACGCCAGGCATTGCGGTCTCCATGGCCGCACCGGTGACCAGGAAACCAGCCGGGTCGCGCAGCACGGCGGCGGGTACGAATTCGGCGGCTGGCTGCAGGCCAACATAGACGAAAAAGCCGGCGCAGGGGATGTCTTGTTGCGTACCCTCATCCTGATGCTTCACACGCACCGCTTGCACCGATTGCGCGCCCAGCACCGTTTCAACGCAGGTGCGCCAATGCACGGCAATGTTGGGCTGGGCTGCGACTTGAGCGGCCAGATGGGGTTGCGCCCTGAATTGGCCGCCACGATGCACCAGATGCACCTGACGCGCAAACTGTGCCAGCACCAGTGCCTCCTGCAAGGCAGAGTCACCGCCGCCCGCCACCACCACGTCCTGCTGTTGATAGAGCGGGCCATCACACTCGGCACAGTGCGACACGCCGCGCTCCTCCAACTCGGATTCGCCGGGAATGCCGAGCCGTTTGAACCTGGCACCGGAGGCGATGATGACGGCGCCGGCGCGATGCCGGCCGGCCTCACTCTCAACGATCAGGTCAGCGCCGTCGCGCACGATGGCGGTAGCGCCGGCTTCAATCCGGTCTGCGCCAAGCTCGATTAGGTCGGCCATCAGACCGGTCGCCAGATCGATGCCTGACCCGGTGATGTCGCCATCGAGATGATTGACGTTAAGCACCAGGCCGCCGCAGATCTGTGCTTCCAGGATGGCGGTGCCCAACCCCGACTGCAATGCCTGCCGCGCTGCGTGCAGCCCGGTAATGCCCGATCCAATGACGACGACAGCGTGACGTTTTGACATGGGCTAAGGGAACCGGCGTGATTGAGATGTTTGACCAACGGGGCTTGCCGTGGCTCCTCGGTCCGAAATGTTCCGCTCGTCAGCGCACGCTGGAATCAATCGCTCACAGCCGCCGCTGTTTGCGGCAACTGGCTTGAAACCGTTGGTGGAAGCGGGTCTTCAGAAGGTATCGCTAGTTCTGGCTGATGCCGGCGTCCTGAATCACCTTGCGGTATTTGGCTATTTCGGCGCTCAAAAAACGCGCCAACTCGGATGGTGACGAGAGCGTGGTTTCAATCCCCAGATCACCCATGCGCGTGGCAACGTCGGGTAGCTTCAGGATGCGCGCATTTTCGGCGTTAAGAAAAGCGACGATGTCTTTTGGCGTGCCGGCCGGCACGAAGGCGGCAAACCAGTTGCCAATGTCGAATCCGGGCAGCCCTGCTTCAGACAGGGTAGGCACATCGGGCAACAGTCGAGCCCGCCGCGCGGACGACAGGGCGAGGGCGCGCAGCTTGCCGGTCTGCAGGTGCGGCATGGCGCTGGCCATCACCACGAATCCGAATTGCGGCTCGAGTCCGGCCAGCAGTGCCGTGACCTGCGGTGCCCCACCCTTGTAGGGCACATGCACGATGTCGGTTCCGGTGGCCTTCTTGAACATTTCCCCGGCCAGATGTGCGGCCGAGCCCTCGCCGACCGTGATGTGCGAAAGACTGCCCGGTTTTGCCTTGGCGGCATCAATCAATTCCTTGACCGAGCGGATCGGCAATCCGGGATGGACCGACATCACCAGCGGCGCCAGCGCGAGCTGTCCGACGGCCTCGAAGTCGCGCTCGGGATCGTAAGCGAGTTTGCGCACCAAACCGGGATTGACCGACATGTCGCCACTCGTCCCCAGAAAAATCGTATGACCATCCGGCGCCGAACGTGCCACAAACTCGGCAGCGATGGCACCGCCGCCGCCGGGCCGGTTGTCGGCCACCACCGGCTTGCCCCAAGCCTCGCTCATCTTTTGCGCCAGCATACGTGCCAACAGGTCGGTAGTCCCGCCAGGCGGGAACGGCACGACGATGCGCACCGGCTTCGACGGATAGCCTGCCACCTGCGCGGTGGCAGGCAAGGCGTGCGCCAGCACGATGGCCAGAACTGGGGCTGACAGCAAGACTCTCCAGGATGGATTGGGCATGTGGTCTCTCCTCACTAAATCTCGACACTCTGGATGCACTCCGGTTCGGCAGAAGCCAGACCGTGCCAGACCGTGCCAGAGTTGTGCGCCCATCACCTCCCTGGCGAAGGCGTTGTATGCGGCGGGCCGGATCGCAAAATCCACGTAAGTTCTCCGAAACAAGCAGCGCGGTGGTGCAGTACCGAAGCCGCAAAACCGCGCGATATCAATCCGAGACTAGCACGAAATGTGCGGTGGCCCAGCCCGGATCCTTGTCCCTGTTGTGCAGGTCAATTTGTGCATGTCAATACCGGTCGCGCTTCCTGAGCCGATGCCTGATCAGATTTTGAAGCTCTCGAGGGTCTCCGGCGCAAACAATTCTTCCGGCTTCAGCAGCCGCTTCGACAAGCCCTGCTCGTGGTGATAGCGCAAAAACGTTTGCAGGGTCTCGACGTTTTTGGGCAGGCCATAAGGCCAGTAGTCGTCGCCCATTTCGCGCACGGTTTCGTCCACGTGGGCGTTGAGCCAGGGCAGCATGCCTTTCAACGCCGCCGTTTCGCGCAGGGCCTCGTAGGTGCGGCGCTGTGACTCGACCAAGGCTTTCATCAGCGAGCCGGCGATCCAGCGATGGGCTTCATACACCTCGCGCCGCATTGCGACGATGTGCATGATCGGGAAGCGTTTGGTTTCGCGCCAGTAGGCGCGCTCGACCTCGGCGTAGTTGGGGAACAAGCGCACCACCTTGCCGTCGCCCTTCAAAAAACTCGACGGCATGCGCGCGGTGTAGAGCGCGTCGATCTCGCCTTCGTGCAGCATCTTGGTGAGGGTTTTGCCGGGCCCGATCGGCACCAGCTTGATGTTGGGCGGCAGATCGAGTTTGAGTTTCTCGTCGCGGTTCGGCTCTTCTTCGCCGCCGGACATATAGGTCACGCTATCGACCGGCACGCCGTAGTGGTCCGACAGAATGCCGCGAATCCACACCGGCGCGGTCATCTGGTATTCGGGCACGCCGATGCGCTTGCCGATCAAATCTTTCGGCGACTTGATGCCGGCTTGCGCGTTGATGTAGATGCACGAGTGGCGGAAGAAGCGTGACGGGAACACCGGGAGGGCGACAAACGGACGCTCCGGTTTTTGCAGCGACACGGTGTAGGACGACAGCGACATTTCGGCGATGTCAAACTCGCGGTTGCGCAACATGCGAAAGAAGGTTTCCTCCACCGGCATGTTCAGATAGTTGAGGTCGATGCCGTCGGGCTGCACCGAGCCGTCCATCAGGGCGCGGGTGCGGTCGTAGTCCCAGCAGCCGAAGGTAAGAGAGAGTCGGGACATTCAGTTCCTTCGAACAGAAAAAGAGAGAAGCGGTACTTAAACCGGGGCTGGGGTAATCAGTTTGAGAGCAGGAAAATAAGTGCGCACTCGTTTTGCGTCTCGCGTCAGCAAAGGCCAGCCGGCCTGTGCCGCATGCGCACCAATAAAGAAATCGGGCAACGTCGCGGTACCTGCGCCGCCGGCATCGCGATAGGCCTGATGCGCGCGCGCAGCCGCAAACGCGGCAGCAGCAGGAATTGCTTCGACCGTGATTGCGGTGCTGCGCAAGAATGCGTCGACCTTGGACGCGCTCGCGAACGAGCGCGAGATTTCCGCATAGACCAGCACATTGATTGCGAGCGCATCATCGGTCGAAGCGCGCACCAGAGCAACCTCGCTCCATGCGCGCCATTGCGGATGATCCTCAATCAGGTCGATCAGGACACTGCTGTCGACCAGAATCATCGCAACGCGTCTCTGCCGCGAGTGGCGCGCAGGATTTGCTCCGTAGTTTCCCCGGCGATGCCCTTGCCAGCCCAGCGCGCAAAGCGGTTGGCAACCGGTTTGCGTGTGCCCGCAGCGGCCACCATGGCTACCCGGCCACCGGGCAGGGCTTCGTAGTCCACGGCATCGCCTGGCCGCACGCCCAGATGCAGGCGCATCGCCTTGGGCAGGGTCACCTGGCTCTTGACGGTAAGGGCGTAACTCATGGACTGAATCCCAAAAAGTAATACCAAACTATAGCATTACTTCTGGTGCGTGCGGCAATCGCGCAGCGACGTTCATTCCGCCTTCAGGCCCGCCGTGCGAATCGCCCGTTCGTCGCGCTCGGCTTCGCGCGCGAGCACCCGCGCGTAATCGGCCGGGCCGCCACCGATGCCTTCGATGCCGGCAGTGGTAAACGTTTGGATGACGTCAGCTTCCTTGACCAGCTTGGCAACTTCATCGCTGATGCGCGTCACCACGGCTTGCGGCGTCCTGGCCGGCGCGAAGATGCCGATGTTAGGTGCGAAGTCGAAGCCGGGAATCAACTCACCGAGCGCGGTGACATGGGGGGCAAACGCCGAGCGCTTGGCGGTGTTGGCCACCAGCAATTTCACCTGGCCTGATTTGACAAAACCGGTGAGTGATGGAAACGCCGAGAACACCATTGCTACCTGATTGCCCACCACCGCCGGCACCGATTGGCCGGTGCCTTTGTAGGGGATATGCCGGATATCGAGTCCCAGAGCGGCTTTCATGGCTTCGGTGCAAAGATGATGGGTGCTGCCGATGCCGGACGAGCCGTAGGCGAATTCACCCGGCTTCGATTTGATCAGTGCCACCAGTTCGGCAAAAGTGTTGGCCGGCACCGAGGGATGCACCGCCAGAAACAGCGGCGCCGTGGCGATCAGTGCGGTCGGGATGAAATCCTTTTTGGGGTCATACGAAATGCTTTTGTAGAGCAGCGGATTGATGGTCATCATCGAATCGTCGGTCAACAACAGCGTGTGGCCATCGGGCGCGGCACCGGTGACAGCGGTGGCGGCGACGACGCCGTTGGCACCGGGGCGGTTTTCCACCACCACTGATTGGCCGATGCGCTCGGTCAGTTTTCTCGCGACGATGCGCGCTACTGTGTCGGGCAATCCGCCGGGCGAGTAGGGCACGATGAATTTGATTTGCTGCGAGGGAAACGCTTGCGCCAACGCGCGTGGCGCGGCCCCGGCAGCGGCGATCGTGGCAATGGCGCGGAGCGCCCCGGCAGCGGCGGCAGAGCGGACAAATAGACGGCGTTGCATGTCGTGTCTCCTTGAAAATGATGGGGCGATGCGATGCTGCGGGCTGGCGCTTGAGGTGAAACGGGCCGGGTACAGCGGCGGTCAGCCTGCAGCCATCAACCCGCAGCCATCAACGCACCAGAGATTGCCGCTGACCTATGCCGCTTTCACGGCGCTCGCCAAATCCTTGGCAAATGCAATCTTGCGCCAGTCGCTCGATTTTGGCATGACCGCCTGGAACGAACACACGCCTTGTGCAATGCGCGCATCACCCGTGCCGATGGCGGGTGCGCCGCCCGCAAACGCACGCGCGGCGGTCACCATCTGTTTGCGGAACTCCACCACCGCCTGATCGCTCGCGCCCAGGCGCTCGATGCTGCGGTTCGCAATCGGCCCCATGGTGAGCCACATGGCGATGTCCTGATTCGGGAAGCCCTTGATGCCAGTGTAATTACCGGCCTTCATGGCCTGGCGGTCTTGCCAGAACTGGTTGCTGGAGTTGCGCAGCGGTTCATAACGCTCGTTCAGATCAATCCCCACCTGCTGCCCCAAAAACTTGCGCCACTCCTCGGTGGCCGGCGTGTTGTCCGCATCCCCCCAGGCGATGAAATAAAACGCGGT
>JANOYK010000287.1:0-1955 GCA_031428855.1 Burkholderiales bacterium
GCGCGCAGGGCGGTGCGGTTGGCCACCGTGATCGATGCGGGGTTTTGCGCGGCGAAGTGGGTGGCCGACAAATCAATCATCTCGCCCGCGCCGATCAACAGCACATGGGTCTCGGACAGTGACGGAAAAATGCGCGCGGCCAGCCGCACTGCGGCGGCGGCCATCGACACCGATTGCGCGCCGATGGCGGTGCTGCTGCGCACTTCCTTGGCGGCGGCGAACGAGCGCTGAAACAACTGGTGCAGGTAGGTGCCCATCGCGCCGGCGTTCTCGGCGCTCTTGGCCGCTTCCTTCATCTGCCCCAGAATCTGCGGCTCGCCCAGCACCATGGAGTCCAGGCCCGCCGCAACGCGGAACGCATGGCGCACCGCGCGCTCATGGTCGAGGCGGTAGAGGTAGGGTGCCAGCGCGGCGGCGTCGAGACGGTGATAGGCGGCCAGCCACTGCGCGGTCTCGGCCAGGGTGGCGCTGTTGTCGGTGGCGCAATAAATTTCGGTGCGGTTGCAGGTCGAGAGAATCGCCGCTTCACGCGCGAAGCGCCGGCCAATGAACTCCTGCAGCGCCGCATGCAGGCGCTCAACCTGAAACACCACCTGCTCGCGCAACTGCAGCGGCGCGGTGTGGTGGTTGATGCCGAGGGTGGCCAGATGCATGATGGTTAGCGGGCGGGGCTGCGTGTGGGGTCGCCCGCAGCGTTATTGGTGGGGTTGCCCGCAGCGCGCCGGTTGGCTGACCCCGCCGTTGGCATCCCCGGCATCCCCGGTACCCCCGCCGCAGCGCCTGCCGCCGCCAGACGCGCCACCACGGCATCGAGCCGCACCTTGGCCGCCTCTGCTGCGGCGGAGCGCGGTGCCGCCGCGATACGCGCCAGCGCCGCTTGCGCATTGCCGAGCGCCAATTCACGCTGGCCCAGGTGTGCGTGGGTTTCGGCGACATCGGCAGCCGCCGCGAAATTGTCGGGGTGGCTTTTCAACAGTTCCTGCCAGGTGGCAATTGCCTGGGCCGGCTGGCCGGTCTGCTGGAAGTAGCGCGCCAGTTCCAGTGTCAATTCAGTTGCACCGGCGGAACCGGCCGGTTGCGCCGCAATGCCGCGGCGCAACGCTGCAATCGCAATCGCGTGATCGCCGAACGCGCGCGTGAAGCGCAGCCGGTCGGCGTAGACACCGGTGTTTTGCGGATCCAGCTGTTCCATTAAATCGAATTTGGCATACGCGGCCGGCCGGTCGCCGGCATCGATTTCGAGCTGGGCAAAATTGCGCAGGATCCAGGGGTGGTTGGGAAATTGCGCGCGCGCTTCGCCAAAATATCTTCGCGCCAGCGCGATATGGCGCTTACGCTCACCCTTGGGCTGATGTGCTTCGAGCTGGCTCAAGCCCTGAAACTGATGCACGTTGGCATACGCGAACGTGACCCAGGGATCGCGCGGCGCCACCAGGTAAGACTGCGCGATCAGTTTTTCGGCTTGCGCCAGGCGTTCCAAAATAGCCGGTGCCAAGGCTGGATTGGCATGCACGGTGCCGAGGTCTTTGGCGGCCTGTTCGGTCAAACGTGCCGCCAATGAACCGGTAAAGCGCCGCTCTTGCGGCATCAATTTCACCGCCGCATCCAGAAAGCTGGCATTGGCATCGGGACGGTTTTGATTCTGCGCCCAGCTGGCCAACTTGGCATAGGTGTCGGCGCGCACGTCGTACATTGCGATCCAATACGCCGCTGCGCCTGCGGCCACACTCAACGCCAGCGCAGCCATCGCCAGCGGCCGGCTGGGTCTGCCGCCGCGCTTGCTGCCGCTGTGATCTCCACCGCGCGCATGATGCCCGGCGCCGTCACTCCCGCTGTCAGCGCGGTACAGCCCCAGCCCGAGCGCCAGCACCGCTACTGGATAAGCGCCGAACGAAAACAGCAGCAGCGCATTGATGCGTTCGCCCGCCAGCGCATCGCCGGCACCGCGAATCGCC
>JANOYK010000288.1:0-10044 GCA_031428855.1 Burkholderiales bacterium
ATCGCTTCTTCGCCGGTGGTGGCCATCGGGCTCATCAGGAAGCGGATGTCTTCCTGGGTGTAGCCGAACGCCTGCTGGCGATCCAGCAACGGGATGCTGGAGGCGGGCAACTCGACGCGGGTGGCCACGTCGTCGAGGCGCACGCGCACGCTGTCGATCCACGACTTGTACGGCTTGGCGTTGGCGTAGGTATCTTTCAACTCCTTGTCGTCGATGATGCGGCCTTGTTCGAGGTCGATCAAAAACATCTTGCCTGGCTGCAAGCGCCACTTGTTGATGATCTTGGATTCAGGAATCGGCAGCACGCCGACTTCGGACGCCATCACCACCAGATCATCGTCGGTGACGATGTAGCGCGCCGGACGCAGGCCGTTGCGATCGAGCGTGCCGCCGATGTGACGGCCATCGGTGAAGGCCATGGCGGCCGGGCCGTCCCACGGCTCCATCATCGCGGCGTGGTATTCGTAAAACGCGCGGCGGTTTTCATCCATCAGGGTGTGCTGCTCCCACGCCTCGGGGATCATCATCATCATCGCTTGCGCGAGCGGATAGCCGGCCATCGTCAGCAGTTCCAACGCGTTGTCGAACGACGCCGTGTCAGACTGGCCTTCGTAAATCAGCGGGAACAGTTTTTTGAGGTCATCCCCGAGCACGGACGACTTCATCACGCCTTCGCGCGCACGCATCCAGTTGAAGTTGCCCTTGACGGTGTTGATCTCGCCGTTGTGCGCGATCATGCGGTAGGGGTGCGCCAGCGGCCACTCAGGGAAGGTGTTGGTCGAAAACCGTTGGTGTACCAGGGCGAGAGCCGAGACGCAGCGCGCGTCCTGCAAATCCTTGTAGTAGACACCGACCTGATCGGCCAGCAGCAAGCCCTTGTAAACGATGGTGCGCGCCGACATCGAGGGTACAAAAAACTCTTTGCCGTGAAGCAGGTTCAACGCCTGAATCGCATGGCCACTCGATTTGCGGATGACGTACAGCTTGCGCTCCAGCGCATCGGTGACCTTGATGTCCGGCCCGCGGCCAATGAAAATCTGGCGGATCACCGTCTCTTTGGCGCGCACCGTGGGCGACATCGGCATGTCGTGATCGACCGGCACATCGCGCCAGCCCAGCACCACCTGGTTTTCAGCGCGCACCGCCCGCTCAATCTCCTGCTCGCAGGCAATCCGCGAGGCGTTCTCTTTGGGCAAAAACACCATGCCGACGCCGTATTCACCGGGCGGCGGCAAGGTGATGCCGCGCGCCGCCATGTCCTGGCGCAAATACACATCGGGAATCTGCACCAGAATCCCCGCGCCATCGCCCATCAAAGGGTCAGCCCCAACCGCGCCGCGATGATCCAGATTCTTCAGAATCAACAGCCCCTGCTCAATAATCGAGTGCGAGCGCTTACCCTTGATATGCGCCACAAAGCCGACGCCGCAGGCATCGTGTTCGTTAGCCGGGTCGTAAAGCCCTTGGGCGCGCGGGGGGTGGGGGTAAGTCATGGCGTTCACCGCAGTACATAAAATGGGAACGCGATGTTACGCCTAAGTCCTTGACCAATCAATAAAAATAAGTGGGGTCAGACCCCGCTTATTTGATGGGGTCTGACCCCACTTATTTGATAGGGACAGAGTTGAGGGGCTTACGCCACTGGCTTGATGCGGGGGCGGCCTTTTTTGGGCAGCGGTTGGGTGCGGCGGCTGGCGGATGCGGCGATTTGGGCGAGAAATTTGTCGTCGCCCAAGGCCCATCCTTTGTTGGTGGCGTCGCTTATTTTTTGGGCTTCGGTGGCGCGCATGCCTTCGGCGCAGAGGGCGCGGTAGGCCGCCTGGCGCTCGAACGGGGTGTTGCCGAGCGACCAGAACAGCGGGTGGTCGGTAAGCATGGGGTCAGTGCTGGCACCGGCGTGATGCTGGTAGCTGGACCAGCGCCAAGCGGCGGGGTCAGCCACCACGCCAGCCCGCACGGGGTTGAGGTCGATGTAGCGGATACACTCCATGAGATAGCGCTCACTATCGACAATCGTAGCTCTGTATCTTCCTTCCCATAATGTGCCGGCGCGGCCGTGGCGGTCGTTGAAGTAGCGCACGTAGCGCCGCCCGAGGGATTGCATGGCGCGGCCGAGCACGCCTTCGGCGGGCGGGATGGCGAGCAGGTGGACGTGGTTGTCCATCAGCACGTAGGCCAATAACGCCAGCCGGTAGTCGCGCACGGCTTCGGCGAGCCAGCCTAAGTAGGCGGCGCGGTCAGCATCGTCGAGGAAAACCGCGCGCTGGGCGTTGCCGCGCTGGATGATGTGCTGCGGGCAGCCGGGGACGTAGAGACGCGGCAGGCGTGCCATGCCGCGCTCCGGTTACAAGGTCCCGTAAGAATGCAGGCCGGACAGGAAGATGTTGACGCCGAGGAAGGCGAAGGTGGTGACCAGCAAGCCCACCAGCGACCACCACGCCAGCATCACGCCGCGCACCCCGCCGATCAGGCGCATGTGCAGCCAGGCGGCGTAATTGAGCCAGACGATCAGGGCCCAGGTCTCTTTCGGATCCCAGCTCCAGTACGAACCCCAGGCGTCGGCCGCCCACAGCGCGCCCAGAATCGTCGCCACCGTAAAGAAAGCGAAGCCGATGGCGATGGCGCGGTACATCAGGTCGTCAAGCACCGGCAGCGCGGGCAACTGCGGCGCGATGCGCGCGCGCAGCATGACGACCGCCGCGAAAATCGCCAGCGTGACCGCGAAGTAGGCGGCCCAATAGGCCGACGCGCCCGATTTGCGAAACACGAATGATTCAAGCGCCAGCGCAATCGCCAGCGCGAAACCCGCGCCCCACACTGCCGCCAGACTCTTGCGGCCCGGGTTTTCGTGATTCGATTTGAGCAAGGTGGCAAAGCCGACCATCGCAGCCAAGGAGAAGGCACCGTAGCCGACGAAATTGGCCGGCACATGAATCTTCATCCACCAGCTTTGCAGGGCCGGCACCAGCGGCTGGATCTCGTGCGCGCCGCGCTCGAAGGTGTACCAGAGCAAAAAACCGACCGCCGCCGATACCACCAGCATCACGAATGCGCCGAGGCCGCGGGTGGCGTAGCGCCGCTCGTAGTGCAGGTACATGAGCGAGGTGATGAGGCAGAACAGCACGAACACTTCATACAAATTGCTGACCGGAATGTGGCCGACATCGGGGCTGACCAGGTAGCTCTCATACCAGCGCACCATCAGGCCAATGAAGCCCATTGCCACCGAAATCCAGGTCAGCGCCGAGCCGGTGCGGGCGGCGAAGTCAGACCTGGCGAGCAGGCCAAACCAGTACGAGGCCGTGGCGAAAAAAATCAGCGCCGACATCCAGACAATCGCCGACTGGCTGGACAGAAAATATTTCAACAAGAAAGTTTTTTCAGCCACCGCAAGCGAGCCGCCATAGAGGCCAATGGCGCTAAGGCTCAACGCAGTCACCACCAGAAACAGCGTGCGCACCGGATTGAAAAACCAGCCGAGCCAGGCAATCGCCGGCACGGCGCTGAGCAAAATCACTTTCTCGTAGCCGTCCATGTGGGTGCCGTAGCGCGACAGCGCAAACAGCGCACCGGCTGCGAGCACGGCGGCAAAAAACCAGTCAAACAGGCCGATGCGCTTGAGCAGCGGCAAGGGTGCGGCGTAATTTGTGTGGGCCAATTCCATCATGTGCTCCCCGCTGATTTATCCGTTTGCTGTCCATTCTGGCCGCTTGGCTGTCCACCCAGTTGCCCGCTCAGTTGCTCACCCGGTTGCCCACCCGGTGGCTCACCCGGTTGCTCACCCAATTGCCCCTGGAGTTGCCCACTGAGCCGCGCAAACTCGCGGTCATCATCCACGCCCCGGCGCAACGCCGACATCGCAAACAGCACGCGGCCATCCGGTTTGACCAGCGCCCAGGCGCGGCGTTCACGAATATAAAGCATCGCAAACACGCCAAGCACCAGCAGCAAGGACCCCAAGTAGACAATATTCTTGCCCGGCGAGCGCGTCAACTGGAACACGCTGGCCTTGACCTCGTCGAACGAATTGAGGTGCAGATACACCGGCGCGCCGTAAAAGAAACTGTCGGAGATCGCATTAAGACTGTCTTGTGCAAAACGTGCTGTCACCTCATCCGCGGCCAGCCGTTTGAGGCCATCGCGTTCACGCCGCAGTTGCCACACCTCAAACACTGCACCATTGAGCAAGCGCACAAACACGTCGGCCGCTCTTTCGCGCTCGGCCTCGGGCACGCCCTTCTCAATAAACGCGGCAACCGCCTGAAACCCTTGTGTGCCAAAGGTTTCCAGGGCACGGCGCGCCGACTCGGTGAGCTGGCGGCGAAACAAATCGGTCGCGTCTTTGGGCAGCATCTGGCGCGCCAGATTGGCACTCGCGCTCTGGTGCAGCGCGGTGTCGAGCACGGCGGCACGCAGGCGCATGAACTCCTCGAGCGAACCATTGGCATCAATCGGCAGACGCAGATAGCGGAACGATTCGTTCGGGTTTTCGCGCATGCCGGCCAGCAGCACCTGGCGGCCGTCGAGCAGCATCGGCAGCATGTAGTTGTGAAACTCGCGCGCCTGACCCTCTGCGTCACGCAGCTTGTAGGTGATTGAGGGGCCGACGTTGCGCATTTCTTTTTCTTTGCCCGGCGTCGAACCCGGCCCCAGGCCTTGCTTGAGTTTTTCGGCCAGGGACGGCGTCACGCCGGGGCGGGGGGCGCCATCGGCATCGGTGCGTGGCGCAGCGCTTGCAGGCGCGCCGCCTGGCGCAGTTCCCGCCACCGACACGGCGGCACCCGCTGCCGGTGCCGCCGTGCTGGTGCCGGCAGCGCCCGGCTCGCTGCGGGCGATGCGCTCAATGTTGAACAGTCTGAAGCCGGTAAATTCGAGCGTGAGCGATTTGCTGTTCGCGGGATCCGCAGCGCTGTCACCCGCTGCGGCACCCGCCACGGCAACCGCTGTGGTGGCGGCTGTGGTGGCGGCTGTGGTGCCGGCTGTGGTGCCGGCTTTGGCGCTGGCTTTTTCTGCCGTCTTTGCTGCGGCGTTTTCCCCGGTTTTGTCACCACCTCCCGGCGTGAGCACGGTGGTGCCGCCGATTTCACCCGCAATCGTGAAGCTGTAATCGCGCTCGCCGCTCATCGGGAAGCCCTTCAATTTGACGCGCGTGCCGCCATCATCAAAGCTCGACTGATACACCGCGATGCCGCGATGAATCAGCGGGTGGTTCACTTCAATCCGCCGCTCAAAACTCTTGCCGGTGTCTTTGTCGGTCACCATCACGTCGCTGGCGAACAGCTTGGGCTGGCCGCTGTCGTAGTGCTCAATCACAAAGCGTTTGAGATCGATCTTGAACGGCAGCTCTTGCAGCAACAAACCATCTGCATAGTTGAGCAGCGCAAAATCACGCGCTCCGCCTTCGGGAATCAAAATATTGCCGCGAAAACTCGGATTGCCCTCGCCCAAACGGCTCTTGGCAGGGATCTCGCTGATGAGCGGATTGCCGCGCACGATCTCCTTGCCGCCAAACGCCATCTGCGCGCGCAACGACAAATCGCCATCAAGCAGGCCGCCGATGCAGATGATGATGATGCCGGTGTGGGCAAAGATGTAGCCCAAGCGGTTGGCGCTGCCGGCTTTTGCCGCCACCATGGTGCCGCTGTCATTCACCGCCAGCTTGGTGTTGAAGCCGGCCTGCTTCAAACCGGCCTGCACCCGCACCACCACATCAGCCCCGCTCGCACGGAACTCGGCGCGGTGCGCAAACGCGGCAAACGATTGCTCGCGCATGTGCTCTTTGAAGGTGCGCATCTGCGCAATCATCTTGGGCGCGTTGCGCAGCACGCACAGGCTGGTGGAGGTGACCAGAAACGCCAGGATCAGCACGAACCACCAGGCGTTGTAGACCGCGTAGAGCGAGAGCGATTCGAACACCGCGAACCAGAACGGCCCAAACTGGTTGAGGTAATTGTTGTACGGCTCGTTTTGTTTGAGGATGGTGCCGATCACCGAGGCGAGCGCGAGAAAGCTCAGCAAGCTGATGGCAAAGCGCATCGAACTGAGCACCTCAATGGCGTGGCGCAGCCCGGCACTGCGCAGCGGCATGCGCGGCGCGGCTGGCGGTATGGTGGCAGTTGTGGCCGGTGTGGCGGGCGTGGTGGGGTTCACAATGACAGCAGTCACAAAGCGATGCCCCGCAAGAATGCGAAAGGGTGGCGCGAAGCCACCCTTTGGACAGGCCTGTGCGAAATTAGTTTGATTGCTTCAATCCGGCGATGTAATCGGACACAGCGTCGATTTCCTTGTCCGACAATTTGGCGGCGACGCCGCGCATCATGCCTTGCGGATCGTTCTGGCGCTCACCCGCGCGGAACGCCACCAGTTGCGTCTTGGTGTAGTCAGCCCACTGCCCAGCCAGACGCGGGTACTGAGCCGGGATGCCGGCGCCGGCCGGGCCGTGGCAGCCAGCGCAGGCGGCAATGCCTTTGTCGGCCACGCCGCCACGATAGATTTTCTCGCCCAGTTTGACAGTGGCGGGGTTGCGTGCAGCGCCTTCCTTCGGTTTTTGGCCGGCGTAATAGGCCGACACATTGGCCGCATCTTCAGGGGTCAGCGCGGTCGCAAAGGCCACCATCACGGAACTCTTGCGCGCTTTGTTTTCCTTGAAGCTGACAAGCTGCCGGGTCAGATACTCAGGGTGCTGGCCGGCCAATTTGGGGTTGGCCGCAGCCGGGCTGTTGCCGTCAGCGGCATGGCAGGCAAGGCACACCTGGCTGGCAATTTGTGAGCCGCGGGCGAGATCAACCTTGGCGGCAGGTTTGGCGTCGGCACCGAATGTGACGCCGGATGCAGAAAACAATACAAAAGCTGCAAAAAGGGAAGCGGCCAGCGGGGTGGCAGCCAGTGAAAAAGCGGATTTCATGGGGCTTTTCCTGCGAGAAAGGAGTGTGAGCGGAGTAAGAGCGAAACCAAACCTGTTATTCTACCGGAACTCCCATGTCCTTCCTGCACCGCGCCGCTTTTTTCACCACCGCCGCCGCGCTGACCGACCTGGCCTTCGAGTCGCGCGGCGAGGTCGCCTTTGCCGGCCGCTCCAACGCCGGCAAATCAAGCGCGATCAACACGCTGGCGAACCAGAAACGCCTGGCCTTCACCAGCAAAACACCGGGCCGCACCCAGCATCTCAATTATTTCGCGCTCGGTGACGATCATTTTCTGGTCGACCTGCCCGGCTACGGCTACGCCAAAATGCAGCGTTCCGCGCGCGCAGGCTGGGATGCCTTTCTCGGCAGCTACCTGCAAACCCGCGCGCAACTGGCCGGCCTGATCCTCATCATGGATGCGCGCCACCCGCTGACCGAACTGGACGAGCAAATGCTCGAATGGTTCACCGATGCCGGCAAGCCGGTGCATGTGCTGCTCACCAAGGCCGACAAACTGACGCGCAACGCGCAGCAGACCACGCTGCTCAAATTGCGCAGCACACTCAACCAGCGCATCGGCACCAACAGCGTGAGCCTGTTTTCGAGCCTCAAGAAAACCGGCGTGGACGAAGCCGAAGCGGTGATTGCGCATTGGCTTGGGATTACGCTGCCGCCAAAAAAGGTGGTGAATCCCAACAGCGTGAAGGCCGCGCCGGTCAAGCGCATCAAAGCGCCGCACGCACGGCCAAGCTTCAAAACCGCAGCGCCAAAAACGTAGCGCGGCATAGCAGCACGCCCCAAAGCGTCCCGGCAAAAAATACCGCGCAACCCGCAGTCCGAAAAACGGCCCGCGAAAAACGGCCTGCCAAAAAAACAGGGCCGTGAAGCAAGGGGAGTCTTCACGGCCCAACGCCTTATAGAATATAAGGCCCCGCTCAGGGAGGAGAAGCGGGAGACGCATAAACGTCTGATGTCAAAGATAGACCGGTCGCGCCAAATTTTCAAGCGGTTTTACGCGTTTTTGAGAGAGAAACTTGGCACGGTTTGCGCCACAGATTTGCACCTCCCTTTACCCACCCGCCGACCTGAAGTTAAGGTCGATTCTTGAAATAGTGGATTGAGCCATGAAAGTTTTAGGAAAATTCCCCGAGCGGCGCATGCGCCGCAACCGCCAAACCGGATTCGCACGGCGTTTGGTGCAAGAAAATGTGCTCACCACCAACGACCTGATCTATCCAGTGTTCGTGCTCGACGAGCGCGATGCGGGTAAAGGGGTGGTGCAGCCGGTGCCCTCCATGCCAGGTGTGAGCCGCTACACCCTCGACACCCTGCTCCCGATTGCGGAAGAAACCGTGCGCCTGGGTGTGCCCTGCCTCGCGCTGTTTCCGGTAATCGACCAAAAGAAAAAAGACCCGAGCGGTTCGGAAGCAATGAACCCGGATGGCCTGGTGCCGCGGGTGGTGGCCGAACTCAAAAAACGTTTCCCCGAGTTGGGCGTGCTGTGCGATGTCGCGCTCGACCCCTACACCAGCCACGGGCAGGATGGCGTGCTCGATGACGCGGGCTATATCAAGAACGATGAGACCGTCGCGATTTTGCGCAAGCAGGCGCTCGCCCAAGCGGCAGCCGGCGTCGATATCGTTGCGCCGTCCGACATGATGGATGGCCGCATCGGCGCGATCCGCGCTGCGCTTGACGCCGGTGGCTACCCGCTCACGCAAATCATGGCCTACGCGGCGAAATATGCGTCAGCGTTTTACGGCCCGTTTCGCGACGCCGTCGGCTCCGCCAAGAACCTCGGCAAGTCGAACAAGAAAACCTACCAGATGGACCCGGCCAACAGCAACGAAGCACTGTGGGAAGTCGGCCTCGATTTGGAGGAGGGCGCCGACATGGTGATGGTCAAGCCCGGCATGCCCTACCTCGACATCGTGCGCCGCGTCAAAGACACATTCGGCGCGCCGACTTTCGTCTATCAGGTCAGCGGCGAATACGCCATGCTCAAAGCGGCGGCGCAAAACGGCTGGTTGGATGGTGATGCCGTGATGATGGAATCGCTGATGGCATTCAAGCGCGCCGGGGCCGATGGCGTGTTGACATACTTTGCGCTGGAGGCGGCGCGCAGGTTGCGAGGTTAACCAGTAACTACGCGAGCACGGCGCGGGCACTTCGCAGGCAGCGCGCGCATTGAAGGCATGTATCAGGTTTGAGGTGAATGACCTCCAGTAGAATCGGCCACCATGCAACTCCTCCTCATCACCAAAGACCACCCGGCGCTGCGCATTGACGAGATCGGCGCGCTGCCGCCGGACGGCTGGCTCTGGATCGACGCCAGCGTCAGCGAACCCGGTGATGAGTGGCGTGATCTGGCCGAGAAGCTCACCGGCGTGCGCATTTTTGATGCGCACATGACCGATGCAGCGAACGAGCATCACCCTTCGTATTTCGACAACACGCGCGATTACGAGATGGTGGTTTTTCGCGGCCTGTCGGCGCAGACCGCGCCGTCCGGCCTCGAAAAAACGGTGGCGATGCGGGCGCCCAACGGCAAGCCGGTTCAATACGGGCCGGTGAACACCCAGCCGTATCGCATCAAGAGCACCCCCATTACCTTCATCATCTTTGGCCGTCTGCTGATTTCGGTGCGGCCCGAGGAAGCACCTGCGATTGGCGCGGTGCGCACGCGCCTGCTCTCGAACGCCGCGCGCATGCCGGCCTCGCCGCTCGAACTGGTCTACCGCGTACTCAACGCGATGGTAGACCGCTACCTCGAACTGCGCCAGCCGCTCACCGACAAACTCGACCGCATGCAGCGCAACCTGCTCGACCCGCGCCGCCCGTTTGATGACTGGTATTCACTGCTCGAACAGCGCATCGAAATCCGCAAGCTCGAACACCTGTGCGAAGAGCAGCGCGACGCGATCCAGGAGTGGCGCGACCATCACCTCGAACAATTGTCCGACGCCATGAATGTGCGCCTCTCGGATCTGGTCGAGCACATCGCGCGCGTGCTCAACCACGCGCAGCGGCTGGAGCAAACCGCCGAGTCGGCAGTGCAACTGCACTTCTCGGCCACCGCCAACCGCACCAACCAGATCATGCGCACGCTCACCATCATCACGGCGATCTTCATGCCGCT
>JANOYK010000289.1:0-3094 GCA_031428855.1 Burkholderiales bacterium
CCAAAGCCGATCATCAGCAGGGTGTAGGGCAGCGACGCATCGGCGCGCGCCACGTTGAACTCGGCCTGCACCGCCGGCAACACCACCGCCACGCAGTACATCGCGCAGCCGCCGAGCGTCATCAGCAGCAGCGCCACCGACAGGCGCAGCATGGCGTAGGGTGAGTCGGTCAGCCCGGCTCCGGTGACCGCCTCGACACGTCTAGCAGCGGCATGGCTCACCGGATGCGTACCTCAGCATCGGCCGCAAACCCTTGGCAGGAGCGGCTCTCAGGCATAGCCTCGCCAACATCGTTGGTGCGGGCGGCTGTTATGGCGATGCCGTCCAACACAACAACCGGCGCAAACAGCAGATCGAGCGGCGGCGCAAACACTCACGCGCCCACGGCAATGCGGTCCCGGCCCTGCTGCTTGGCCTGGTAAAGCTGCCGGTCTACCGCATCAATAAATTCCATCATGCCGCCCTCCTGCGTGGGTACCACGGTGCCGACACCAAAACTCAAGGTCAGAATCTGGCTCACCGGCGAGGCCGCGTGCGCAATCTGCTCCTTGAACATCAGGCTGCGGCAGCGCGCGGCGATTTTTTGCGCGGAAGCAGCGTCCGACTCGGGCAGAATCAGCGCAAACTCCTCGCCGCCAAAGCGCGCCACGGCATCGCGTGGCCGCGTCGCTGCTGCGCTTAACGCCTGCGCCGCCCGCTTCAGACTTTCGTCGCCCTGCAGATGCCCGTAGTGGTCGTTATAGGCCTTGAAGTGATCGATATCGACCATCACCAGCGACAGCGGCTGGCTGTTGCGCCGCGCATTGGCCCATTCCGTCTTCATCACCTCATCAAACCGGCGCCGGTTGGCAATGCCAGTCAAGCCGTCCACAAACGACAGAATTTCCAGTTCCTTCTGCAGCGCCGCCAACTGCTCCTCGGCGATCTTGCGCTCGCTGATGTCAAACATGAACCCGACCAGCGAATTGACGCTGCCATCAAGGTTGCGCACCACATGCACCACATCGCGCAGCCACACATGGCGGCCATCCTTGGTCAGCGCGCGGTAGTCGGCCTCGTGGTCGAAGCCGCCCTTCGATTGCGTCACGCAAAAATTGACCACCCGCTCGCGATCGTCCTCATGCATGCGCGCCGCCCAGTCATCCACCGTGGCCCAGCTTTGCGGGCTCCAGCCAAGCAGGCTCTCAATCTGCGGCCCGATGTAGGCGAACTGCATCGTCGCCCAGTCGATCTTCCACGGAATCGCCTTGGTTGATTCGAGCAAGGTCTTGTAGACGTCGTCATCGGTTTTGACTATTGTGGCGAGGTCGGTCATGGGGTTGGCCTTTGGTCGATTGCAGCAGCGGAAACAGTCAGGATAGCGCGGGACAGCAGTTCCGGCAGCGGTTCAGGATCGTCATACACAATCTGGCGGCCAGCGCGCACATCGCGCCGCATCAGGCGAATCATTTGCTTCAATACTTCATCAGAAAAAGACGCCGCAGGACGGCCCGTCACTTCGGCCAGCCACCCGGCAATCACTTCCGCATCGCTGCCAACCGGGCAGATGCGGTAATGATAACTGCCGCCAATCACCGCCGGCGGCAAATCCATCTGCCGCCCCGGCTGCTGCCGGAACGCTCCCAGCGGCAAACGGTAGGCATTGTTGCCCAGTACCGGCAGATTGTCCGGCACCGGCGCAGCTTCGGCCTGCGCTTGCAGCCGCGCGGTGAGCGGCAGCAATTGATCGGGCCGGTAGTCCTGCATATGCGGATTGCCCACCCGCGCGAGATTGGCGATCAACTCACCGAGCGACGCATGGCCAATCACCGCGCCGCTCTTGGGCAGCGCAGCACATCGATCAGGCCCGCCCCGCAAGCCGGCGAATGCACCTGCCCTGCATGCGCAGACGATAATGCCGTCATGGCCCTGCACTCCCGCCAGTTGCCGCAGCGGCGCAGGTTGTCACGGCAGCGGGCACGGCAGGCGGCGTCAGGACAGCTCGCGGCGCACCATCGCCGCACCATCAGCCAGCGCCTTGAGCTTGCCAAAGGCGGTGGCGCGCGGCAAATACTTCATGCCGCAGTCAGGTGCAGGAATCATGCGATCGGCGCTCACGTGTTTCAAACCAGCGCGAATCCGCACCGCCACGTCTTCCGCCGATTCAATCTTCGGGCTGCCCAAGTCAATCACGCCGAGCAAAATTTTCTTGTTCGACAAATCCTTGAGCATGCCAAGGTCCAGCGCGGGCTGTGCGCATTCAATCGAGATTTGCTCGGCGGTGGAATCGGCCAACTGCGTGAGAAACGAATAGCCGGCCGGCTTCTGCCCCGGAACCACCGCTGCATAGCCGAAGCACAGATGCACCACGGTCGGAATCGTCACGCCTTGCAGCGCGCGGTTGATCGCCTTCACGGCAAAGCGGTTCGCCGCCACCGGGTCATTGCGCAGCCACGGCTCATCCAACTGAATCACGTCTGCACCCGCCGCTTGCAAATCGAGCACCTCGGCGTTGACGGCTTCGGCAAACGCCATCGCCATTTCGTCCACATCGGCGTAATACTGGTTGTGCGCCTGCTGCGCCATGGTGAACGGGCCGGGCAGCGTGATCTTGATTTGACGGTCAGTATTGGCGCGCAAAAATTGCAGATCACGCACCTCAACCGCGTGGCGGCGCTTGATTGGCGCATGCACCCGCGGCACCCGCGTCTCGCGCCCGGCAGCGTTTTTGATGATGGCCGGTTTGTCGGCGTCCACCCCTTCGAGCGCCGCGACAAAATAATTCGAGTAGCTCTCGCGGCGCGCTTCGCCATCGGTAATGATGTCGATGCCGGCGCGCTCCATGTCGCGAATCGCGAGGATGGTGGCATCGTCCTGCGCCTCTTTCAGGCGCTCGGGCGCGATGCGCCACATCTCGTGCATGTTGACGCGCGGCACACCCTTGGAGAGCATCGCGCGGTCAACCAGCCAGTCAGGCTGCGGGTAACTTCCTACTACGGTGGTGGGGAGGAGCATGGGGCGCAATCGAAAAAGCGGGAATAAACGGGGTGAACCAGAACTGCAGCACAATGCAAAGGGCGCTATTTTGCCTTGTCTGGCCCTGCGCCGGCCGGAT